>CAYTAM010000135.1:0-4945 GCA_964435685.1 uncultured Methylophaga sp.
TCGCCTCAAATAATGAAAAAATCTGACTCAAATCAGCTTCCCCTAGCTACGATTTCTATTCTTGGACAAGCTCCTAGTCAAATAGAGGTTTTTTTAAAAGGTACTGTGATTCCAACCCCAGTTTTGTCGTTCTGAATCCGTCATGCTGATATAAATGCGGTCACCTGAAATACCAATATGTTCTGAAATAAGTGTGCATAACGCATCTGAAAATGCAATGCGATCAGCAGGCAAACCAAGCGCACGATAATCTAAAAAGGCGGCGGGATCATCTGTACCCGCCATAGACATGGATGTTTTATACTCAATAGCAATCATCACATAGCTTTCTGGCTTTCCGGCGGCCTTGGCCACTGTTTGACTGGCTTTTTTTAATAAAGCGGATTCATCTGCAATTGATTGATTCGTAACAATATTAAGATAAGGCATAATTTAGTCCTCAATGTTTTTTCTGTTTATTGGCAATGCTTTGCAATGTTTTGCTGAATTTCAGTAATAGTTTGTTGACGCTTTTCCTCAGTGAGGCGGGTTACATTGCCATCAGCATCAATTAGGCGATCGTTGGTATTATTTTGAAATAGTTGAAGATTATGCTGGTTAGCACGACAATACTCTGCTCTTTTCTGTTGCTCAGCTTCTTCATCGGCAATGCGCTGGCGTTCTTGTTCGTTTTCTTCAAAAGTACCATCTTGTTTTTCAATTAAGATATCAATTTCTTTTTGTGCAACAATAGGATCAATACTCGGAGGAGGAGGAGCTTTGATTAGTTCGGATGCTATGTACACGGGTTGTTGTTGGCTATAATTTATTCCGCCATCAGCATCCACCCATTTATAGGCATCACTAAAAGAAGAGCTAGTCATAAATAATAAAGTGACAAAAACAAATAATTTATGGGAGTAGCGGTGTATAAACATAGTTAACTCCATGTTAAAAATTTTAATTCAATGAGACCTTTACGTCAAACTGAACATTCATTATGACTAACAGCTTACTACGATTTGAAAAACACATCAAAGTGTATCAAGAAAATAGGGTCGCAGTCGATTTGTTGGCAGTAGAAACAGCATTACCTAAGCAAAAAATTAAACAGGTAATGCAAAAAGGTGCGGTGTGGCATTGTCCAAAGTGAATGCAGTTATTAGGAGGGAAAATACAAGTAATTCTGTATGGTTCGGGCTTTATTTCTGTTGCTTTGGAGCTTGCATCTTCAGGTAGCTTGGGTATAATAACCGACTTCTTTAGATTTTGATGGAAATCTGAACAATAGTTTAATGCGAGAGTGGCGGAATTGGTAGACGCGCTGGATTTAGGTTCCAGTGGGGCAACCTGTGAGAGTTCGAGTCTCTCCTCTCGTACCAATACTTAAAACTTTGGTAGAGGATAGTATTACCAAAGTTTAAAACTCCTTTTTGAGGTATAAAATGCAAGTTTCTGTAGAAAGTATGAGTGAACTTGGTCGTCGCATGACGGTGACAGTGGAAGATGCCAATATTGAGCAAACAGTCCAGGAACGTTTAAACGCTATTCGCCCAACGGTGAAGATGTCGGGGTTTCGCCCTGGAAAAGTACCGATGAAAATGGTTAAGAAATCACACGGTGGTTCTGCCCGTCGTGATGTCATCGATGCACTTGTACAAGGCAGTATGCAGGACGCTTTTAAGCAAGAAGAGATTAACCCCGCAGGTCCACCACATATATCTTCAATGGATGAAAAAGATAATTCACTTATCTATACCTTAGAATATGATGTATTTCCTGATGTTAAAGAAGTGCAATTAAAAGGGATTAAAATCGAAAAGATTATTGCTGAAGTTCAAGATGATGATGTTGCCGGTATGCTGGAGACCTTACGCGAACAACGGATGACATGGGATCCGGTTAAAACTGCGGCTAACAAGGGGCAAGGCGTTACTATTGATTTTGTGGGTTCAATTGATGGTGAAGACTTTGATGGTGGCAAAGGCAACGATGTACTTGTTGTGATTGGTGATGGCACAATGTTAGCTGAGTTTGAACAACAACTTGTCGGTGTTAAAACAGGGCAACAATTAACTATCACTATGACATTCCCTGATGATTATCGTGCAGAGCATTTACAAGGAAAACAAGCCTTTTTTGCCACCACAGTAAAATCCGTAGCAAAAAAAGTGGTGCCTAAGTTAGATAAAGAATTTGCCGCAGTATGTGGCGTTGAAGCGGGCGTTGCTGCGCTGAAAAAAGAAGTGCGCGCTAATATGACGCGCGAATTAACAACAACATTAAAATCACAAAACAAACGCAAAGCAATGGATGCATTAGTCGCTAGTAATGAACTTTCCTTGCCGGAAACGCCTGTTGAACGTGAAGCAGAATCTTTAATGAACCAAGCAAAAACAAACCTTACTAATCAAGGTGTTAATGTTGATAGTATTCCGTTTGATATAGAAGATTTCAAAGATCCTGCAAAACAGCGTGTTGCATTAAGTCTGCTAATTGGCACAATTATTTCAGATAATGATATTAAGCCAGATGAAAACAAAGTGAAAGAGGTGATCGCTGGTATTGCCGCTAGTTATGAAGATCCAGAAGACGTGGTTAAATTCTATATGAATGATCAACAAAAATTATCTGAAATTCAAATGATGGTGGTTGAGGACAGTGTAGTTGAATGGATCTATAGCAAGGTTAAAGTTACAGAAAAAACATCGACATTTGGTGAGGTAATGAATTCTGCTACTGTATAATTCATTTAACATGTTTATCCAGAATTCAGGTTAACTACCAAAGCCCGTGTTCATTAATTTGGTTGCGGGTTTTTTGTTTTACATCATGGTGCTTATCTTTAATATATAATCACTGCGTATAAATTTTATTGAGAAACAAATGATAAACACATCTTTTGATAATCCTATTAGTAACGCACTTGTACCCATGGTGATTGAACAAACACCACGAGGGGAGCGCTCTTATGATATCTACTCACGCCTATTAAAAGAACGAGTGATTTTTTTGGTTGGCCAGATAGAAGATCACATGGCAAACCTTGTGGTCGCGCAATTATTATTTTTAGAGTCTGAAAACCCAGATAAGGATATTCATCTGTACATTAACTCACCAGGTGGCTCTGTTACCGCTGGTTTGGCTATTTATGATACGATGCAGTTTATTAAACCTAATGTAAGCACGCTATGTACTGGTCAGGCGGCAAGCATGGGAGCGATATTATTAGCAGCGGGTGCAGTGGGTAAACGACATTGCTTACCCAACTCGCGTGTAATGGTTCATCAGCCCTTAGGCGGCTTTCAAGGGCAAGCAGCTGATTTTGAAATTCATGCACGTGAAATTTTAACAATTCGTGAACGCTTAAATGGTATTTTAGCGAAACACAGTGGTCAAACGCTTGATGCAATTGAAAAAGATACTGACAGAGATAATTTTATGAGCGCAGAACAAGCGCAAAAATATGGATTGATTGACTCTGTTTTAGAAAGCAGATCTACAGAATCATCATAAATGACCGATAATAAGCTATGAGTTTTGATTGCGTAGGAAATAGTGAATAATGAGTGACGATAATAATGATAAATTACTTTACTGCTCGTTTTGCGGTAAAAGTCAACACGAGGTTAAAAAACTGATTGCAGGACCATCCGTTTTTGTCTGTGATGAATGTGTTGAGTTATGTAATGATATTATTCAAGAAGAGTTGCAAGAAGTAGCGGCAGAAAATGTTGATGATTACTTGCCGATACCACGTGAAATTAATGACGCACTTGATAATTATGTTATCGGGCAAGAAAAAGCCAAACGTGTGCTTTCCGTTGCAGTTTATAATCATTATAAACGGCTACGTTTTGGCACTAAAAAAGACGAAGTTGAGTTATCAAAAAGTAATATCTTACTTATAGGTCCAACGGGGAGTGGTAAAACACTGTTAGCAGAAACATTAGCACGGCAATTAAACGTACCCTTCACCATGGCGGATGCAACCACCTTAACTGAGGCGGGTTATGTTGGTGAAGATGTTGAAAATATTATACAAAAATTACTACAAAAATGTGACTATGATGTGGAAAAGGCTGAAACAGGCATTGTCTATATTGATGAAATTGATAAGATCTCTAAAAAATCTGATAACCCATCGATTACCCGTGATGTATCAGGCGAAGGTGTTCAGCAAGCATTATTAAAGCTTATCGAGGGTACAACCGCGTCCATTCCACCACAAGGCGGTAGAAAACATCCACAACAAGAGTTTCTACAAGTTGATACCAGTAAAATATTATTTATTTGTGGCGGTGCATTTTCTGGGCTTGATAAGATCATCCGTGATCGTTCACATAAAGGTGGCATTGGTTTTTCTGCTGAGGTGAAAAGCGTTGATAATGATACAATTATAAGTGATGCATTAAAAACAGTTGAGCCAGAAGATTTAATCCGCTATGGCTTGATCCCTGAATTTGTAGGTCGTCTACCTGTAGTGGCAACACTAGAAGAGCTTGATGAAAAAGCGTTGATACAAATTCTCACTGAACCTAAAAACTCACTCAGTAAACAATATCAAAAATTGTTTGAGATGGAGGGAGCATCAATAG
This sequence comes from uncultured Methylophaga sp., assembly GCA_964435685.1. Classification (GTDB taxonomy): domain Bacteria; phylum Pseudomonadota; class Gammaproteobacteria; order Nitrosococcales; family Methylophagaceae. The sequence goes on from CAYTAM010000135.1 coordinate 4,578, forward strand.
AGTTTAGAGAAGATGCCTTAAAAGCTATTGCGGCTAAAGCAATGGCACGTAAAACGGGCGCACGTGGACTGCGCTCAATCATCGAAAATGTGCTACTTGATACCATGTTTGAGTTACCTTCTATTGATAATGTCTCTAAAGTTGTGATTGATGCCAATGTTATTAACGGTGATAATGACCCTATTCTTGTTTATGAAGAGCATGAGGCTGAACGAGTAGCATCGGGCGATAAATAAGGGCGCTCCTAAAAAACGCTTTGTTACCGGCTGAAATTTGATATTGAATGCAATACCCAAACTACTTGGAAATGCATATGCCCATATTTCAGAGCTTAGCACGTATGTCAGAGTAAGGCACAATGTGAAGGC
>CAYTAM010000136.1:0-4924 GCA_964435685.1 uncultured Methylophaga sp.
ATGGTATCTAAAAACCTAAGTGTGATTTAGGGAATGCAGAAAATAGTGCATTTTTATGCGTTTCCATCCTTTGGTTCGTAAACGCCACATCCGTGTGGCACTACTCATAAACTGTGCTTAGGTTTTTAGGTGCCCTTTATCAGTTTTTTAGGATTAATGCGCTTGGGTGGCGTACTAATATAGAAAAGGGTGCCTTTTTACCTGATAGCCAGCCCCTCACCTCTACCGACTGCCCCATATAACTTTCTAACTCAGGGAATAAATACAGGTTTTTTTTGGCAATTCTGACACTTAGTTTTTTGCTCAATATTAGCCGTACATATTTACGATTATTTTTAATTGATGTGACAGTGCCTTGATAACGTTTCCATCCTGAAACCTTTCTTACTTTATCTGCGGATATGAGTTGATAACGTTTCATCGCCCACATGCCCAATTGCTGTTGTTGGGCTAGTTGTTGAGCGGCTAATAATTGATCATGGTAACGTAAGTTTGGTGGAAATAAATTAACAATAGCTAAACCTAGTTCAACCAGTACAACATTAATATGATCACCATTTTCAAGAAAAACATGCGCTAATAAGCGTTGATATTTATCCCGTTGTTGCTGATCATATTCAAGATAAATATCTATGCCTTCTAGTTGTTTATTTAGCCATTTTTTTGCAGCATTACCGCCTGCGGTTGCTTTTTGATAACGACTGGCCACTTCTGGAGTATCAATTCCCAATAAACGTATTTTGTTGCCATTTTCTAGCTTGATGGTATCGCCATCATAAACATGCACAACTTTGTTTTTATAACGGTGTCGTGTTGTGCTTGACTTTTGTAGCGTTGCATTAGGAGAGGGTTTATCAGAATAGCTTATATGCCCTGTTTCATCCTGGCTTTTATACACATCTGCCATTAAAAAATTAGCCTGCACCAGCAGGCTAATCATGATCATTCCGTTGCTTATTATTTTCATAGGTTTATTTTACCCATAATTTAGCTTATACCCAAACTACTTGAAAATGCATGTTTCAGAGCTTATCACGGATGTAAGAGTAAGGCACAATGTGAAGGCAATGACTAATCCCTGCGTTTTATGCCTAGAATATAATGGCTTCTTCTCTTGCTGAAATCTGCATCTTCAAGTAGTTTGATTTCCGCTCACATTCAACCCCATTCGTGTTTAGTGAGCACGTTATATCATTAAAGGCTCATTAAACGTTTCCAGTTAATACATAATGGCTGGCAACTCCGATAAATAATGCTGCGCCCACCCAGTTATTGTTGAGGAATGCTTGCAAACAGCGTGCCGGTTCTCTATTTCTTACTAATATTTGCTGATAGATCAAGAACAATGTAGCTACTAAAATACCGATATAAAACACATAGCTCATTACTAATTGATCACCCACTAGAAGCAGAATCAATAAGAAACTAAACTGTATAATGCCTATAATGACCTTGTCATCATCACCAAATAAAATAGCGGTCGATTTAATATTAGCTAACATATCATCTTCACGATCCGCCATGGCATAAAGGGTGTCATAGGCTGTTGTCCATAATACATTTGCTAAAAATAACAACCATGCAACAGTTGGCACAGCACCAGTCTGAGCTGCAAATGCCATGGGGATAGCCCAAGCAAATGTCGCACCTAGAAAGATCTGCGGCAGGTAAGTATAGCGTTTCATAAAAGGGTATATTGCTGCCAATAGCACCGCCACCACCGACATCGCAATGGTTAATTTGTTAAGATTCAGCACCACTAACAAAAAAGCAATTAGGCTTAAAATAGCCGCTACAATTAACGCATTTTTTGGAGCCAACTCCCCAGTTACTAATGGTCTGTTCATCGTTCTAACCACTAGTGCATCAATCTCTCGATCCGCATAGTCATTAATCGCACAACCAGCACTACGCATCAGAATCACACCTAATACAAATACAATTAACACCGTATAATCTGGAATGCCTTCAGCGGCAATCCATAATGCGGCTAAGGTTGGCCATAACAATAATAAAATACCAATAGGCTTATCTAATCGGATCAGCCTTATATATAAACTTAATTTTTCCATTATCTATTCCACTCTAAAGTCGGCAAAAATATCTCATTAACTAGCAATATTTTGCCGCTTAAATAAAAAGATGAGCGTCTTCCCCATAGCATTTCTGGGCGATACTCTTCATCCATTACAGCCAGTTCATATAACCATTGCCCTGATTTCAAGCAAGCAATCTCAATCGGTCCTCGTTTAACTAAAGGATCAGTAAACAATAATTCCCCTAATGGCTTATTGCCCAAGCTGTTAAAGCGGTGTTGCATTGCCATATAAGTTGAGCGGGGAATAATTGTACGTGCATAGACATTGGCAATATCGCCGTCCATTAACCGCACTTCACGCTGATAAGCATGCTCCGCTACTGATATTCCTAAAGATAAGGCTTCGTCGGTTAGTGGCTTTATCCAACAACTTCCCAATAAATCTACCGAAAAATCATATTGATTATGCGCTTGTAGCCGCCGTGTCAGTGACCCCTTCTCAGTCAACCATGATGCTAACTTAGCGGGCATTAAACGCCGTTGTGGCGGCTGCCAGCATGGCCAGTTCCTCATCGTTAATTAGATCTCATTCTATACTTGTCCAAAATCAATTTTATGCCCAAACCAACGGGTGATCAATGCATCATTCAGCTCTGGTGAATGGGCTAGAAACTGATCTGCCGCTGACGACATAACATTGATCAAGTCTTGATCTTGCATAACATCAGCGACTCTAAATTGTGGCAAGCCTGTTTGTCTTGTTCCCAATACTTCACCTGGACCACGAAGCTCTAAATCTCGTTGTGCAATGGCAAAACCATCATTAGTATCTCGCAAACAACTTAATCGTGCTTGCCCATTTTCAGATAGCGGTGATTTATACATCAATACACAATGGCTTTGCACATTACCGCGCCCGACCCGCCCACGCAATTGATGTAACTGTGCTAGCCCCAAACGTTCAGCATTTTCAATCACCATTAAACTGGCATTAGGCACATCCACACCCACTTCTATTACTGTGGTTGCAACCAATAAATCAATACTTGCAGATTTAAACTGTTGCATTACTTGTTCTTTTTCTGCTGACTTCATTCGACCATGAACTAGTGCGATGCGTAAATCTGGCAACGCTTCTTGTAATTCTACCGCGGTATCTTCAGCGGCCTGACATTGTAAATGTTCTGATTCTTCTATTAAGGTGCAGACCCAATATACCTGACGGCTTTGCTGACAGGCAAGATGAACTCGTTGAACAATTTCCCCTCGGCGAGTATCAGGTAGCACTGCGGTTGTTACTGGGCTGCGACCCGGTGGTAACTCATCAATAACCGACACATTCAAATCAGCATATGCGGTCATTGCCAGCGTACGCGGGATCGGTGTTGCCGTCATCACCAGCTGGTGTGGAAAGCTATCCGCTACCTTACCTTTATCTCTTAACGCTAATCGCTGATGCACGCCAAAACGGTGTTGCTCATCAATCACTACTAAGCCCAGATTATTAAAGGTAACTTCATCTTGAAATAAAGCATGCGTTCCCACAGCAACCTGTATTGTGCCATCCTTTAATGCGGCTAATACTTGCTTGCGCTCACTAGCAGTTTGCCTGCCAATACACCAAGCTACCTGAATCCCCAATGGATCCAACCATGTTTTAAATGTCTGTAAATGTTGCTCTGCCAATAATTCTGTGGGTGCCATCATTACTGCTTGATAACCCGCAGATACCGCTTCTAATACAGCCATTGCCGCCACAACTGTTTTACCTGAACCCACGTCACCTTGAACTAAACGCTGCATAGGAATGGGTTGTGCAATATCGGCTAATATTTCTGTTACTACCCGTTGTTGGGCATGGGTGAGTGGAAAAGGCAACTGCTTTAGTAACTGTTGCCGATAATCTCCGTCGCCTTTTAAAATCGGGGCAGCATGTTGTTGCGCTTGTGCTCTTACTTTTCGCATGCTCAAATGATGGGCAAGTAATTCTTCATAGGCTAAACGGCGCTGGGTTGGATGGCGCTTATCCAATAATAATTGCACATCAACATCGGGAGGCGGCTGGTGCACAAAATGCAAGGCTTCAACTAAAGAATAATGAGCAACAGCATTCTGCTTTGCTTGTTCTGTCAATAATTCTGGCAGTGATTCATCATTCAATAAAGCTAGAGCTTGTTTGATTAATTTTCGAAAGTTAAGTTGATGCAAGCCTTCGGTTGTAGGATAAATCGGTGTTAATTCAGCATCGACTGGCACCAACTTATCACCGGCAATTACTTGGTATTCTGGATGCACTATTTCAAGTGAAGAAGCACCGTTACGCACTTCACCAAAACAGCGCACCCGCACACCTTGCGCTAACTGCTGTAATTGCCTATTTGAAAAATGAAAGAACCGTAATACTAAAGAACCGGTGCCATCTTCAATATGACATAGTAAAGAGCGGCGGCGACCAAACTTGATTTGTGAAATTTTCACCACACCTTCTACTAAAGCTTCTTGATGCAATCTTAGTGTTCCCAATGGTTGCAATCGTGTTCGGTCTTGATATCGTAAAGGCAAGTGAAACAACAGATCTTGCACTTGATTAATCCCTAATTTTTGTAAACGCTCCGCAACTTTACCGCCAACACCTTTTAAAGCTGTGACAGATTGAGTGAGTGTGATTTTATCTACCACAGTTGCTAAATTATCGCTTGCATCAGCTACAGTCAACAGCTGAATAGCAAGGTACAAGCAGCACAGCTTTTGGCTGTCTGCCGAATGTTTTTATTAACCTTTTTTTCATACACTTACGCTACCTTTTGAGAGTATAAATGCTGTTGAAATTTAATGAATAAAGAACTGATTTCTTTCACGTCGCCCAATATTTCCTTTGCATCCTCC
>CAYTAM010000137.1:0-4893 GCA_964435685.1 uncultured Methylophaga sp.
ATTGAAAATAAAGGTTTTAAAACAATTCCACACTTAACGGTGACATAGCCTTGTTAAAAGTAGTATGTCGGTGAGTTCAAACACCTTGTTGATATCTTTGCGTGGATCAGCTTCGCCTCTATTTCGATTTATGATGGCTGAGATTAGTCTCGAAGATCTAATACATTCTGCATATCATATAAGCCAGCATCACGTGACATTAACCAGCTTGAGGCGCGCATAGCGCCCAGTGCAAAGGTCATACGGCTTGATGCTTTATGGGTGATTTCAACACGTTCACCTTCAGAGGCAAACATTACGGTGTGATCACCGACAATATCGCCGGCTCGGACAGTCGCAAAACCAATCGTTTTACGATCACGTTCGCCGGTGCGGCCTTCTCGACCATAGACGGCACATTCTTTTAAATCTCGATCTAAGGCATCGGCTATCACTTCACCCATTCGCAATGCCGTGCCTGATGGTGCATCTACTTTATGACGATGGTGCGCTTCAATAATTTCAATATCAACATCATCACCTAAGACGCGGGCAGCAATATCTAATAGTTTCAGTGATAGATTAACGCCGACACTCATATTGGGGGCTAATACCATTGAAACGGATTGTGCCGCTTGTTCAATCGTGGCTTTTTGTTGGTCACTAAACCCGGTGGTACCAATGACTAAATGGCATTGATTTGATACGCAATGATCTAATAGCGCCATCGTTACTTCGGGTAAGGTAAAATCAATAATGACATCTGATTGTGCAGTAGCAGCGGCAACATCAGTGCTAATGGCAACGCCTAGTTTGCCAACACCAGCAAGCTCCCCGGCATCTGCACCGACTAGGCTCGAATCGGTACGGTCAATGGCTGCACTTAATTCAAGGTCTTCAGTCTTCTCAACAGCTTGAATTAGGCATCGGCCCATTCGTCCTGCTGCGCCATTAATTGCTATACGTGTTGCCATATTGCTAGTCCTGCATAAATTATATAAACACCGTCATTCTACTTAACATCTATTATACAACAATAGATCCCCGATTAAAGATCTCGGGGATGACGACTTATGTGTCTTTCAATAGACGTAATATTGGAATGGACTTTCCATTTTTCAGTCATCCCCGCATGCTTTAAGCGGGGATCTATGGGGTTTTCAATAAAAACTATAGCAATGGCGAATACTTGGTCAATCAAAAAAGTCTTTTACCGCATCCAACCACGAGCTTGTTTTAGGACTATGCTTACCTCGACTACCGCCCAATGTTTCTTCAAATTGTTCTAATAATTCTTTTTGCTTCTCGGATAATTTTACCGGGGTTTCAAGAATTACACGACACATTAAATCACCCACTGCACCACCGCGTACCGATTTTATACCTTTGCTACGCAAACGAAATTGTGTGCCGGTTTGTGTGCCTTCTGGAATTTTAAGGCTGGCTTTACCGTTTAAGGTCGGTACTTCTAACTCACCACCAAGTGTTGCTGTGACAAAACTAATCGGCATATCACAATAAAGATTACTGCCATCACGGGTGAAAACATCATGTGGGAGAACTTGCACTTCAACATAAAGATCACCTGACCCGGCACCGCCTGTTCCTGCTTCGCCTTCACCACTTAGGCGAATACGATCGCCAGTATCAACGCCTGCAGGTATTTTGACAGACAGCGTTTTATGTTGTTGAATTTGACCTTCACCATGGCAATCACTACAAGGATCTTTAATCATTTTACCCGTGCCGCCACAATGTGGGCACGGTTGTTGAACTTGGAAAAACCCTTGCTGCATACGCACTTGACCATGACCGGCACAGGTTGTACAGGTGACAGGTTCGGTGCCTTTCTTTGCGCCGTTACCATCACAGGTTTCACATTCGACATGAACAGGAATACGAATTTTTTCAGTAGTGCCTGCCACAGCATCTTCAAGGCTTAAATCTAAATGATAACGTAAATCTGCACCACGGTAGCTTTGTCTGCCGCCACGACCAGAGGCACCAAAAATATCATTAAATACATCGCCAAAGATATCACTGAAACCGCCTGCTCCGCGTTGACCGCCAGCAGATTGATTTACACCAGCATGACCAAACTGATCGTAAGCAGCCCGTTTTTGGGGATCGGCTAATACTTCATAGGCTTCTTTTGCTTCTTTGAAGTGGGCTTCGGCATCGGCATTATCAGGGTTACGATCAGGATGATATTTCATCGCCATCTTACGGTAGGCTTTTTTGAGCTCGCTCTCCGTGGCCGTGCGAGAAACGCCTAGCGTTTCATAATAATCTTGTTTTTCCATTAGCGTGTCTTGCCTATCTTTAAATACAACAAAACAGGCGAGAGAAAATCTCCCGCCTGTTTCTGAATCAAAATAATCTAATTAAAGTTTATTTTTTGTCGTCGTTCACTTCTTCAAATTCAGCATCTACCACATCATCTTCAGCTTTTTTGTCAGCTGTTTCTTCTGTTGAACCCGCTTCGGCATTTTCAGCATAAGCTTGTTCTGATAATTTGCCAGACACTTCAGTCAATGCCGCAGTTTTGGCTTCGATATCATCTTTATCTTCGCTTTTCACCGCTTCTTCCAAGTCAGTAACGGCTGTTTCAATTTTTACTTTTTCATCGGCATCTAACTTGTCACCCAAGTCGGTGATTGACTTCTTAGTTGAGTGGATCAATGCATCTGCGCTGTTGCGTACGCCGACAAGCTCATGGAACTTGCGATCTTCATCGGCATGCGCTTCCGCATCTTGCACCATTTTTTCAACTTCTTCATCAGATAAACCACTTGATGCTTTAATGACGATAGATTGTTCTTTGCCTGTTACTTTATCTTTAGCAGACACATTCAAGATACCGTTAGCATCAATATCAAAAGTAACGTCAATTTGTGGTTGACCACGAGGTGCTGGTGGAATATCAGCTAAGTCAAAACGACCTAGTGATTTATTACCCGATGCCACTTCACGCTCACCTTGTAATACATGAATCGTTACCGCAGGTTGATTATCATCAGCTGTCGAGAATGTTTGGTTCGCTTTAGTTGGGATGGTGGTATTTTTCTCAACCAATTTGGTCATAATACCGCCCATTGTTTCGATACCTAAACTCAATGGTGTGACATCAAGTAACAACACATCTTTAACATCACCTGATAATACCGCCGCTTGAATTGCCGCACCGGCCGCAACTGCTTCATCAGGGTTGACATCTTTACGAGGTTCTTTGCCGAATAATTTTTCTACAGCAGCTTGAACCATTGGCATACGTGTTTGACCACCTACCAAGATAACATCATCAATCTCATCCAAAGATAAGCCTGAATCTTTAATGGCTGTTTTACATGGCGCAAGGCTACGTTCAACTAAATCTTCAACTAATGATTCTAATTTAGCACGTGTTAAACGCACTTCCATATGTTTAGGTCCAGATGCATCAGCCGTTACATACGGCAGATTAATATCTGTTTGCTCACTTGAAGATAATTCGATTTTTGCTTTTTCAGCCGCATCTTTTAAACGTTGTAACGCTAAAGGATCTTTTGATAAATCAATACCTTGGTCTTTCTTGAATTCATCAACTAAAAATTCAATAATACGTTGATCGAAATCTTCACCACCTAGGAATGTATCACCATTTGTTGCTAATACTTCAAACTGATGCTCGCCTTCGATGTCAGCAATTTCGATAACCGATACATCAAATGTACCACCACCCAAATCATAAACAATGATAGTTGAGTCACCGCGTTTTTTATCCATACCGTAAGCCAGTGCTGCCGCTGTTGGCTCATTGATAATACGCTTAACTTCTAGACCAGCGATTTTACCGGCATCTTTGGTGGCTTGACGTTGTGAGTCATTGAAATAAGCAGGCACAGTGACTACCGCTTCTGTTACTTCTTCACCTAAATAGTCTTCTGCTGTTTTTTTCATTTTCATCAAAATACGTGCAGAAATTTCTGGCGGAGCCATTTTTTTACCATTGACTTCAACCCATGCATCACCGTTATCAGCTTCCACGATGCTATAAGGCACCATGTCGATATCACGCTGTACTACATCATCTTTAAATTTACGACCAATTAAACGTTTGATAGCAAATAAAGTGTTTTTCGGATTTGTAACCGCTTGACGTTTAGCAGATTGACCTACTAATACTTCATCATCTTTAGTAAACGCAACAATCGATGGTGTGGTGCGATCACCCTCACTGTTTTCGATTATGCGTGGTTTACCATCTTCTAATACTGCGACACAGGAATTGGTCGTTCCTAAGTCAATACCAATAATTTTAGCCATTGTTTGTTCTCCATCTATCTTATAGTTTGCTGGATTCACCAGCTGTTGATAACTAAGTGGGGGGCGAAATTTATATTTCAACCCTAGGGTGACACTTTATTGATTTTATTAAGGTTATTGTGAAACCATCACCATTGCAGGTCGTAACAAACGACCGTTGAATTGAAAGCCTTTCTGAGCGACGGTTAAAATTTTATTAGCTTCAACACCTTCAACCGGTTGCATCGCCATGGCTTGATGCAATTCAGGATCAAAGGCATCACCATCTTCAGGGTTAACGGTTTCTAAACCAAATTTAGCGAGAGAAGATAAAAACATCTTCATCGTCATATCCAAGCCTTCACGCACCGCATCAAGCGAAGCATCTTCACCATTAGCAGCATTTAGACCTAATTCCATACTGTCGTATATAGGGAGTAGCTCAGTGACAAACTTATCCAATGCACGTTTATGGGCGTTCTCTAAGTCACGTGATTGGCGACGACGCAGGTTTTCCATGTCGGCTCTGGTGCGCAATAATTCATTCCAATGCTCATCAGCCTTATTACGGGCATCTTCTAATAGTGCAACAGGATCTTCGTTAGTTTCAACTTCTGCTTCAGGAACCGT
>CAYTAM010000138.1:0-3171 GCA_964435685.1 uncultured Methylophaga sp.
ATAAATATTTAACTGAACTTTATGGCACTAAATAGTAATTCAACATTAGCTTCACGCCCTGTTAAAGAGGTGTATGCTGTTTCGCGTTTGGTGCGGGAAGCTAAAGCTGTATTAGAAGGCTCCTTTTTGCTGATTTGGGTAGAGGGTGAAATATCTAATTTAGCGATGCCTGCATCGGGGCATATTTATTTCACTTTAAAAGATGAAGCGGCGCAAGTGCGCTGTGCTATGTTTCGTAATCGAAATCGTAATGTTCGGTTTACCCCAAAGAATGGTATGCAGGTTTTACTACGTGTCCGAGTGACGATCTATGAAGGTCGCGGTGAGTTCCAGTTAGTTGTCGAACATATGGAAGAAGCGGGTAGTGGTGCTTTGCAACGTGCTTATGAAGCGTTGAAACATCGCTTGGGTGAAGAAGGTTTATTCGATCAAGCCCATAAAAAACAATTGCCTAGCTTCCCCCAAAACATTGGCATAGTATCATCGCCTGATGGTGCGGCGGTGCATGATATTTTAACGGTATTAAATCGCCGTTTTGCTACAGCTAGTGTCATTCTTTATCCTGTGGCCGTGCAAGGTGGTGATTCAGCAAAACAAATTGCTGATGCCATTATTTTAGCGGGTGAGCGGCAAGAATGTGATGTGCTTATTATCAGTCGTGGCGGCGGCTCATTAGAAGATTTGTGGAGTTTTAATGACGAGGCTGTTGCGCGCGCTATTTTTGTCAGTAAAATTCCGATAATTAGTGCGGTTGGCCATGAAGTAGATTTTACTATTGCTGATTTTGTAGCCGATGTGAGGGCAGCAACACCGTCGGCAGCTGCAGAAATTGCTACACCTGATGTGGCAGCGTTATTGGCAAAAATACAGAACCATTGTCGTCGATTAAGTGCATTGATTTTGCACCGTCTTCAAGCTGATCAACGTCATCTAAAACATTTAAAACAACGTCTTCCACAACCACAAGCTAAAATTCACCAGCAAATGCAACGCTTGGAGAGACTAGAACAACAGCTTCACCGTAGCTGGTTGCATGTAATTAATACTAAGCGTCAATACCTTGATTATTGGTCAGTTCGTTTAAAACATCCACAAGCTGAAATTGAAGTGCAAAAACAGCAAGTGATTGGTTTTTCTGAACGATTAGAAAACAGTATCAAACAGAAGCTACAAAAATATCAATCACATTTAATACTGCAAATACGCACTTTATCGGCGGTTAGCCCTTTGAATACATTAGAGCGAGGTTATAGTATTACTACAGATGTAAAAACAGGCAAAGTGGTGCAGCAAGCGGGTGAAGTAAAGCTCAATCAGCAGATCAATGTCCAGTTACAACAAGGGCAGTTAGTCTGCGAGGTTAAAGCAATAAAAAATGCCTAAATTTATAGTAGCCATTTTATTGTTGCTGACATTTACTGTGTATGCAACACCGTTACCTCGGCAATCAGCCGTGCCGGGCGGTATCGTCATTGTACCTTTGGCTGTAATTACAGATGAAAAACCAGTTGTGAGGTATAACAAACAACAAGTAATGGTGCTTAAAAAAAACCAGCAATGGCTGGCAGTGGTAGGGATCCCGCTCAGCGCCAAAATTGGCTCACAGCGCTTAATGGTAGTTTCATCAGGAAAAACTAGCACAGCATTATTTGAAATTGCCGATAAATCCTACCCGACACAACATATCACCATCACAGACAAACGAAAAGTGAGCCCAACAAGCTACGATATGACGCGGATCAATGCTGAAAAATCTAAAACAGTAGCGGCATTAAAGCATTGGACAGAAAGCGATGTGACAATGAATTTCATTTGGCCAATTGAGGGTAGAGTCAGTGGCTTATTTGGAAGAAGACGCGTATTTAACGGCCAAGAAAAACGACCACATAGTGGCATGGATATCGCCGCACCAATAGGCACTGAAATTCATGCGCCCGCTGATGGTATTGTGCGAGATACCGGTGATTACTTTTTTAATGGCAACACGATATTTATTGATCATGGTCAAGGTTTAATGACGATCTTCCTTCATTTAGATAAGATTGGTGTTGAAACCGGTCAAGTGATCAAGCAGGGTGAGATCATAGGTACGGTAGGTGCAACAGGACGGGTAACAGGCCCTCATTTACATTTAGGCGTGAGTTTGAATAATGTGAAGGTTGAGCCTAGACTATTTTTCCCTAAAAAAATGCAGTGATAGTATTTTGATGGAGCATTATCTAAACAATACTGCTTACTAAAATTGTACAGAGTATGTGTTAGATGTAATTAACCTGAGAACGGGATAAGGATAGTCAAAACCCTATTAATTACATGGGATTGATAATAAACGTATCTCATATTAAAGGGCATCTCTAAAAACCTAAGCACAGTTTATGCATTCCCTAAATCACCATATTTTGAGAGATACAAGAGGTGCCCTAAAGTGAAATGTCGTGATTGTTTTACCCAGTGCCTTTATTTTAGTGTTCTGTACCATCGGTATTGTGCTCAACCCATCGCTCACCATCTTGTCTGCTTTCTTTTTTCCAAAAAGGTGCATTGTATTTGAGTTCTTCGATTAACCAGTTACAGGCATCAAGTGCGGCGCGACGATGTGCCGACCAGCAAGCAATTAACACAATGGGATCGGCTGGTTTAATCTTGCCAGCACGATGAATAATTAAGGTATCTAGTAAGTGCCAACGTTGTTTAGCGTGTTGTTCTAGCTTGTTTAGATAACGTTGTGTCATTTCAGGGTAGTGCTCTAGCATCATTGCTGATACCTTGGCATTACCATTAAAATCACGCATAGAGCCAATAAAAGTCGCAGTGGCACCAAATTGTTTACTAAGCTTAGATTGTTGCTGGTGTGCGCCAATTTCTTGCCACGGATCGAAGGGCCGCAAGGAAATATGAACAGACACTTCAACCACCCGTAACCGGCGGAAAGAAGGCGACTTCATCGCCATCATTTATTGGGCTATCAAATTGGGAATATTCAAGATTAATAGCCACTAAGATGTTAATTGGGCGCTCCGCATTATGGGTAGTTATATCCCAAGCATCACCTGCAGTTGCTACTGGGGCTATCTCAGACTCACTGATCCCCACCTTTTCACGCAGACTGGCAAAAAATTTAACTTGAATACTCATGGCATACATCCCTGTATGCCACCGCTTCGCGGCAGC
>CAYTAM010000138.1:3271-4870 GCA_964435685.1 uncultured Methylophaga sp.
GTTAAATTTATCATTGCTTGTTGTCTTCACTTCAGTCAAAATTAATAGCATAGCACTTTAGAGGATTATTAAATATGTCAGATCTTACCCATTTTAATCAAGCCGGTGAAGCATATATGGTAGATGTTGGCGACAAATCTGTTACTAAGCGCACCGCTGTGGCTGAAGGTCAAATCAGGATGTTGGATAAAACCTTGGAATTGATCAAGCAAGGCACACATAAAAAAGGTGATGTATTTGGTATTGCTCGTATAGCCGGAATTATGGCGGCAAAACGCACGGCTGATTTAATTCCACTTTGCCATCCATTAGCGTTAACGAAAGTAACGGTTGATTTTAAGATCTTAGAAGATGATGTTGCGGTGGAATGCCGTGCCCAAGTTCAAACCAGCGGTCAAACGGGCGTAGAAATGGAAGCATTAACCGCAGTACAAATTGCACTGCTAACTATTTATGATATGTGTAAAGCCGTAGATCGTGGCATGATTATGACGGATATTCGCCTATTAGAAAAAATAGGCGGCAAGTCTGGTCATTGGGTAAGAGAATTATAATGAAAAAGCTGAAGTTAACTCAGTGGTTATGGTTAGTGCTATTGTTGCTGAATAGCAGTGCTGTAGTTGCAATGGAGCGTTTAAAATTATCTATAACAACAAGTACGGACAATTCAGGTTTATTGGCTGTTTTACATACTGTGTTTGAAGAAAAGTATGATGTAAAAGTGGATGTAATTGCAGCCGGCACAGGTAAAGCACTTAAACTTGGTAGTCGGGGTGATGTTGATGTGGTATTTGTACACGCACCTGCCGCTGAGCTGGAATATGTTGCCTCAGGGGATTTTATTGATCGTAAAGCGGTAATGCATAATGATTTTGTTATTATTGGTCCGGAAGATGATCCAGCAAAAATTTCCTCTGCTAACGCTATCAGCGAAGTGATGCAACTCATCGCTAACAATCAAGTTGATTTTATTTCGCGGGGTGATAATTCAGGTACCCATAAAAAAGAAAAAGCATTGTGGCTAGCCGTTAATATTGAACCAAAGGGTAAGTGGTATCTTCAGGCGGGTCAAGGCATGGGAGCAGTATTAAAAATTGCTGATGAAAAACAAGCTTATACATTGACTGATCGCGGTACTCAAATCGCCTATGCTGATAAAATGAGCTTAAAGCTATTATTTGAAGGTAATGATGCCTTATTTAACCCCTACCATGTGATGGCTGTTAACCCTGAAAAACATCCCCATGTCAACTATGAATTAGCATCAAAATATATTAATTTTGTTACCAGTGAACAAGGGCAAACTATTATTGCCAATTTTAAAAAAGCAGGGCAACAACTGTTTTACCCAACTGCCATAAAATAGCAGGCAACAAAAAACCGATTACACGTAAGCATAATCGGTTTTTAGAGACCTTTGCACACCACTGGTGCATAGGCCATTTATTAGGTGCAGATTAATAAGACATTAAATCAGTAGTAGCCATCTTCAGTTGCAGGATCTTCCATTGCGTCAGCTTGTTCAACGATGTCACTAGAAGCAGCATCACTCGCCATTTCAGAAGCACCTTCAGCGACAGCACTGGCAGCATCAGATGT
>CAYTAM010000139.1:0-2981 GCA_964435685.1 uncultured Methylophaga sp.
TATACCGCTTTTAGAGGCGGTCTAATGAGTTATGTGTTTCTGCCGAGAAATAGCAATATTATGCCTTGTAAACCCAGCCACTATGCGCACTATAAAATAGCATCTTGAATATTAACGGGTATATTCTGGTATGATGCTCACCCATGTTCACTACAAGTAAGCTGAATTAATGATTTTTATAAAGGTATCGGCATGAGTGATTTTTTACCTGGTCTAGAAGGTGTTGCAGCAACAAAGTCAGCTATTTCATTTATCGACGGTGACAAAGGACTGCTTTCTTACCGTGGCTATACGCTGCAAACCTTAGCAGCAAATAGTAGCTTTGAAGAAACCACATTATTGTTACTTCAAGGTGAGCTGCCTACAGCAACGGAATTATCAGACTTTACCTCCCAGCTCCGCAGCCAATATAGAATTAAATATCATATCCGAGAAATGATGCATCATTTTCCCGCAACAGGTCATCCAATGGATATGTTGCAAACAGCAGTATCAAGCCTAGGCATGTTTTATCCGGGTAATGAATGTTTAACGGATACTCATGCCTGTGAAGACTTGAACTATGTGCGCAATATGACGGTGAATATCATTGCATCAATGGCGCCACTTGTTGCGATGTGGGAGCATATGCGTCAAGGTTATGATCCCATTGAGCCGCGTGAAGATTTATCGGTTGCTGAAAACTTGCTTTATATGTTTACTGGCAAAGAACCTGATCCGATGATGGCAAAAATCATGGATGTGTGTTTGATCCTTCATGCTGAACATACTTTGAATGCATCAACATTTTCGGCGCTAGTATCGGGTTCAACATTGGCGACACCTTACAGTGTTATTTCAGGTGCCATTGGTACCTTATCTGGGCCATTACATGGTGGTGCTAATTCGCGTGTAGTGGATATGCTAAAAGAAATTGGTAGTGCTGATAAAGCCGAAAAATGGATTGATACTGCCTTAGCCAACAAAGAAGTAATTTGGGGCATGGGCCATCGTGAGTATAAAGTGAAAGATCCACGTGCAACCATTTTGCATAAGCTTGTTGCAGAACTTATCGAAGATCGAGGTAGCAAATTAGATTCAGCGTTTGAGACTGCAATGCGAGTTGAAGAGATTTGTATTGATCGCCTAGGGCATAAAGGTGTTTATCCTAATGTTGATTTCTATTCGGGTATTTTATATGCCGAAATGGGTATTCCAGCCGATCAGTTCACCGCTTTGTTTGCTGTAGCACGATCAGCAGGTTGGTTAGCGCATTGGCGTGAGCAGATCTCAAATAATCGTATTTATCGCCCCACTCAGATTTATATAGGTAGTGAAATACGTGATTATATGCCCGTGGCAGAACGTATTTAAGCAATAATTGTTTTACTAGACTCGCCTTGTTTTTCTCGTACTAGCCGAGGAACGAGGTAGCCTGGGAGTTGTTTCCTTATTTTGTTGATTAAAGCGATACCTGTGCTTTCAACCACATCAAAATGGCTCGCACCTGCGACGGGATCGAGTAGGTGTAAATAATAAGGCATCACCTTAACATCAGATAAACGTTCACTTAAATCGACTAAACTTTTCACCGAATCGTTAATGCCTTTGAGTAAAACAGCCTGATTTAATAGTTGGCAACCGGCAAGCTGTAAATTCTCTAAAGCCGTAGCAACATCATCATCAATTTCATTAGCATGATTAGCATGCACCACCATAATGATCTGCAAACGTGTTTGCGAAATCCATTTTAATAGCAAGGGATCAATACGTTCAGGCAGTACAATAGGCAAGCGGGTGTGGATGCGCAAACGCTTGATATGGACTATTTTTGCTAAATCAGTAACAATAGCCGCAAGTTTAGAATCAGCAAGTACCAGTGGATCACCACCACTTAAAATGACTTCATTAATGCTGGGATCATCACGCAACGTGGTTAGTGTGTTTAACCACTGGCTTGCCAATGGTTTGCTATCCTTATAAGGAAAATGGCGGCGGAAACAATAACGGCAATGAAGAGCACAGGCACCTGTTGTAATCAATAAAGCGCGTCCATGGTATTTCTGTAAAATACCAGGTGCAGTTATAGCCAAGCTATCGCCTACGGGATCAGTGACAAAATTCTCTACTGTTGCCCCCTCATCAATAAGCGGAAAAACTTGACGTAACAGCGGATCATCAGCATCGCCGTAGCGCATCTTATTAATATAGCTCTGCGGTACCCGCAGTGGAAACTGCTTGAGTATTTCACCGTCAATCGAAGTCAGTTTATCGCTTAAGCCTAACTGTTTTAATAGTTCTTCAGGATCTTTAATCACATTAGTTAAGGCAATTTGCCATACTTGTTTTGTGTCGATTAGTTTAGTTTGCGGTATCATAGCGTAGTAGAAATATTAATCAGACGTAGATCGTCGCTCAAAAGAGGTTGCCATGGCAAGTGTTAGTACAAATCAATTTAAATCTGGTCTAAAATTTATATTGGATGGCGATCCCTGTAGCATTATTGAAAATGAATTGGTCAAGCCAGGCAAGGGTCAAGCATTTAATCGGGTTAAATTTCGTAATTTAAAAACAGGCCGAGTCAATGAGCGCACTTTTAAGTCAGGTGATAGTGTGGAAGCGGCTGATGTGATGGAAGTTGAGCTAGAATATTGTTATACTGATGGTGAGTTTTGGTATTTTATGGACGCAGCAACATTTGAACAACATGCCGCTGATGAAAATGCGATAGCAGCGTGTAAAAAGTGGTTAAAAGAACAGTATGTTTATACTGTAACCCAATGGAACGGCTCGCCGCTATTAGTGACTGCACCGAATTTTGTTAATTTAGCGGTGACTGAAACCGATCCAGGTTTAAAAGGTGATACAGCAGGCACCGGTGGCAAACCCGCAACATTAGAAACCGGTGCAGTGGTACGCGTGCCTTTGTTTATCAATATTGGCGATGTGCTACGTATTGATACACGTAGTGGCGAATATGTAGAACGGGCTAAAACATAATT
>CAYTAM010000139.1:3081-4831 GCA_964435685.1 uncultured Methylophaga sp.
CTAAGAACGGGATCAGGATAGCCATAAAACCTATGAACTATGTATGACTACGAGCTGGAAGCCCTCAGCTGATATTGAAACACTAAAAAAGCGGGCGCAGTATTTAGCTAATATCCGCCTTTTTTTTGCTGATCGTGGCATATGGGAAGTAGCAACGCCAATATTGTCATCAGCAGCGGCTACAGCGCCGTATTTAGATAGTTTTACCACTGATTATATTCCAATAGGCAGCCATACAAAACACACATATTACCTACACACCTCAGCTGAATTTGCTATGAAGCGTTTGCTGGCGGCAGGATCAGGTTCAATTTATCAAATTGCACCGGTCTTTCGCAATGGCGAACAGGGAAAATTTCATTCGCCCGAATTCACCATGCTGGAGTGGTATCGTACAGGATTCACTTTAACCCAACTTATGGACGAGCTTGAAGCATTATTGCAACAGGTATTCAATTTCAAACGATGTGAACGATTAAGTTATCAACACGTTTTTAAAAACTCTTTAAATATTGATGTATTCACTTGTTCTAATGATGATATTCACCATTGTGTGTTGGAACAAATAAGTAGCATGCCTGATAATTTTGAAACGGATCGAGATGGTTATTTAGAATTATTAATGAGCTATATAATTGAGCCACAACTTGGACAATATACTTTTATTTACAACTTCCCAGCATCACAAGCCCAACTTGCTAAAGTAGTAAATGATCAACAAGGCAATACCGTAGCTGATCGCTTTGAGCTGTATATTAATGGGGTGGAAATAGCTAATGGTTATAATGAATTATTAGCTGAAAAAGAGTTACGCAAACGGTTTGAACACGATAACCAGCAACGAAAATACCAAAACAAAGCGGCTATGCCACTGGATGAAAAACTGCTAGCAGCGATGCAATATGATTTGCCCGAATGTTCTGGAGTAGCGATGGGGCTTGACCGTTTAATTATGCTAGCAATGGACAAACAAAATATTAAAACGGTTCAAAGCTTTGGTTTTGAGTAGCCGTAGCTACGGATAAACAATGGGTGCTCGCTAAGTTTTTCCTTCAGCAAATCGGTGTTGTAAATACTTGATGATGTCTTTAGATTCATACAACCAAGTCGTAGTGCCTTCATCACCTTCTATTCTGAGGCAGGGAACTTTTATTTTGCCGCCTCCTTCAAGTAAATCTTGTTTATGTTGCTCATTATGTTGAGCATCATATTTATTAATATTAAGTGATAGACGTTTCATTACGCGACGAGTTTTAATGCAAAATGGGCAAGTTTTGAATTGATAAAGTGTCAGCTTCTTGGTTTGTTCGCCAACTTTTTGTTGTGTATCAGCATCGCGTTTAATACCGGTAGGGCTTGTTATTGTATCCCATAATAACAAAATGGGACCAATAATAACGCGCAAACCTTTAAAAAAATAGCGGATGATTATTTTCATTTATTAATACTCAATAATGTGTAAACATGGAAAACAAGCTTCGCTGTGTAGGGTCAAAGCCCGTTCTTGATTATGGCGGAGAACGAGGGATTCGAACCCTCGATAGGGATAAACCTATACACACTTTCCAGGCGTGCGCCTTCAGCCGCTCGGCCAGTTCTCCATTGTTAATTTCAGAGTTTCCTTAAGGATGCGAAGATTACAGTAGATCCAATGTTCTGACAAATATTAATGTACTTCGAGACTTAGCTGTGACTGGTATATACCCGTGATCATTCAATGTGTGAAGATTTAGGGCAAAAATAGGAAGTC
>CAYTAM010000140.1:0-4778 GCA_964435685.1 uncultured Methylophaga sp.
GCTAATTGTTTAGTCCCAAATTACTTGGAGATGCAGTTTTCAAGTAATTTGGGTATCTACGCTACTTCTATTTTCAATAAGTTGAGTAATTTTTTCCAAACACTCTTTCATTTCATCTTGCTGGCAGATAAATGAATCGGCTATGGTTAATTGCACATGGCTTGGCAGTAGGGGCGCCAACACTATTTTACCTTCACCGCCTACACCGTCAATTCTTACAGGGAATACTGGCGCGCCTGACCACGTTGCTAGGCGTGCGACACCGCCTTTTATTTTTCGGGGTGGATCAGAATCTAGGTGAATTTTGCCATGTGGAAATATGGCAATTACTTCTCCCGCCTGTAAAGCATGTAAGGCCTGGCGTAAAGCCAGTTCAGGCTTACCTGAACGATCTACCGGAATACAGCCTGCTTTTTTGAATAACCAATACAGCGGGCGGCGTTGGTATATTTCTCTAGCAATCAAAAAGCGCAATGGTCTGTGGCTCGCGCTGATTAATAATAACGGATCAAGCCCAGATACATGATTGGCAACCACAATCGCACCGCCTGTTGCAGGCAGAGGGATCTGTGTTGCAGGCATGCGGTGCACCGAACGGCATAATAAACGGAATAACCCGTCAAGCCAATTAATGGATCGCCCGCCCCAATCAGCAACTGAAAATTTGTTGCCAACCATGATGAGCCCAATGAAGAACAGCAGCACGATAATCGTGGCTATAAGCCAAGTCATAGCTTAATCCTGAAAGTGAGAGGGATCACCGAGACCGACACGCATCACTTCGGGCATACCATCAATAAATTCGATAACAGTTGTCGGCTCATTGGTTCCATAGCCACCATCAATCACTAAGTCTACCTGTTTACTTAAGCTGTCAACAATATCTTCTGGATCGGTCATCGGAAAGTCTTCATCGGGCATAATTAGCGTTGAACTCATTAAGGGCTCATTGAGTTCTTCTAATAATGCCAAGGCGATTAAGTTATCAGGAATACGTAAGCCGATGGTTTTACGTTTAGCATGTTGCAATCGACGCGGCACCTCTTTGGTCGCTGGTAATACAAAGGTATACGCACCCGGTGTATGTGCTTTAATAGCGCGGTATACACTGTTGTTTACTTTGGCATAGGTCGATAGCTCTGATAAATCTCGGCATACTAAGGTGAAATTATGGTTATCGTCTAAATCACGGATCCGACGGATTCTATCCATGGCATTTTTATCACCGACATGGCAACCGATGGCATAACCCGAATCGGTTGGATAAATAACTAAGCCCCCTTTGCGAATAATGTCGCAGGCTTGTACGATTAAGCGCTTTTGCGGATTTTCGGAGTGAATACGGAAAAACTGACTCATGGCAAGACCTTATTTAAAAATTCAGCAATGTGAGGGACTTTAGTGGCTAGGTCATATAATAATGCAATCACAACTGAATAGGATAATACTTTGCCTATTATGCGTAGCCACCAAGGGAGCGGTTTTTTAACGTTCTCTACTTGTGGGGTAGCCGTTGCCCCACGCCAAGTCACTCCTAAAGAATCAATCATTTTTTGCCTTATATTATTGGCATAACTCTGACCTTCAAGGCTATCGCCTACCTCCATATTTTTACCACCTGCTATCAATAATTTCAGGCGATACCATACTCTTTTACTTGTGCCGCCTCCAGATAAGGCATTTTGTTCTACCACAATGTCAACAATATCTTTTGCATCGGTAAACTCTTCAAATAAAAAACCGAAAATCCTCTGCTTTTTACGGATCCCCATTAAACTTGCTTCAATTGTTAAGCTATTCGCCACCATTAACAGTCCAAGAAAACAGAAAAGAAATGCCATAAAACCAACGAAGCCAGATATTATAGCCGCTGTTGCCGGTAAAAAGTCTAAAAAACCATCCAAGAAATAATAACCAAAAAAACCCACTGTACTTCCAAAGATAAAAATAGCAAGCGCCATTATTTTTGAACGACCGTAACCATAGTATAATTGTAGCCCTGCCGCAGTACTATCGATTTTTGGTATACCCGCTGTATCAGTATCTTGGTGAGCAATTCGCGGTGATACTTTTGTCCTATATCTTCCAATAGATGCGAGTTGCTGCGCAGTTGCAACCGCCATTGCTACATTAAATATTCGGTCATAATCAATACCACGTAATGCCAAGCGAACATGCAATTGCCAGAAGTGATAACTCTCACTTTCTTCTTCGCTCGCAGGTAAATCAGCAGGGGTGTTGAATAAAAAATCTACTCGGATGTCATCGCGATAAGGATCAGGTGCAAAACTCGCTCGCTCCTGCCAAAGTACATCTTCGTGCCAAGTCCGTCTTCCCCTGTTAGCACGTGAACAATATCGGCGCACACAACTTAAGCTGAATACCGCCTGCTCTGCCTCTGCTTTGGTAATGGATAGGTTCAAATAGCCGGTAAATTCCCCACCAATTTGACCGGGAAACGGATCTAACACAACAGGAGTTTTACCAAATTTATACCATGCTATAGTTTCTTTAACTGCATAACTAGCCAGCCATAAACCTATAAATGGAAAGGTCACAAAGAAATAAAAAACAGGACTGGCATCAAAAGCCTTCAGAATATTCTCGCCACCCATTATGATGGCAAACCAGATCAGCGCATTCCAAATGATGGCAAATATCCAAGCCTGCTTATATTGGCTTTTTGATTGTGAAAAGACTTGATTGCCGATGATCTGTGCGCTCATGATTGTCTTATTTACGATAATTCAATTTTTATTTTCTGACAAAGCACTATTAACTGCTCGGCCTCATTATCTGTCAAACCTGTAGCACATAATGCTTGTTGGGCAATGTTATTTGCATCGTCTGCAAAGGAGCGTCCTAAAACGGTTAACTCAATGCTTTTTTGGCGTTCATCTCCGTGCTCAAACTCGCGTGTAATATAGTTAAGCAATTCTAATCGCTTTAACAACGGTGTCATGGTCGGCTTACTCAAACCTATTGTTGTAGCAAGCTCGGTGACGGACACTTTATCTTTCTGCCATAACGCCATCATCACCACAAATTGGGGATAGGTTAATTTCAAGGGCTTCAATAACGAGCGATAGGCTTTGGTAATAGTGCTCGATGTAGAATAAAGTGTATAGCAAATCTGCTCACTAAATATCGGTCCCATAAACTTAAAATACCTATTTTTAAAATATATTGACAAATTATACATAATGCACAACAATTAGATAGCGAACTATTCGTATGCCAATAGAATTGACCGCCATATTTTATGGATATTAAAGGGGTAAACCATGACAAAATTACTTTCACTTTTGGTGCTTTTCGCAGCACTTTCACTCTCTGGCCTGACAGTTGCAGACGAACAGCAAGCAAAATCAGCCGACTATATGCCGAGCCTTATTACTGCCACACCGCTTGAAGGTCGCCAGCTTGCTATTGTTATTGTCAGAAAAACAGTGGGCGCAATTCAACGTGATAGCAAAATAAAGCGCGCTGTAAGAATTGCTTATGAAGACGACCCAATGATGTTGATGCGTGCTGTTGAATTAGTTAATAAAGAGTTTGCCATTATCGCTATTGCCAATAACTATTGGCGTGAATAAATCGCATTAGTTGCACAACTTATGGGCAAACTAATTATGGTCTGCCTGTTTATTTTAGAACTGTGTCCAAATAGGTGTGCATGATTCTGGCAAGGGTGATAATTTTCCTAATTCTGCCCAGCTATCAGGGGTATGAAAATCCGATCCACACGATGCAAATAGTTCAAATTTCTCCGCCAATCGTGCTAGCGTTTTAACTTCTTCGGGGTGTTGCCGCCCCGACACTACTTCAAAGCCAGCTCCGCCCACTTCTTTAAAATCTGTGATCAATCTGCGCAATTTAGTTGCCGTTATTTTATAGCGTGCAGGATGCGCGATCACCGCCTGACCGCCAGAAGCGTTAATCCAATTTACTGCATTCTCTAGACTAGTCCATTCACCCGGCACATAACCCGGTTTGCCTCTGACTAAATAACGTTTAAAAACATCTTGTACATTCTTCGCATAATTATGTTCAACTAAAAACTTTGCAAAATGAAGCCGACCTAGCATCACTTCTGAAGCATATTTTTTTGCACCTTCATAAGCGCCTGAAATGCCTGCTTTATCTAGTCTTTTAGCAATTTCATACGCTCGCCCTACCCTAAAATCACGCATTGCCGTTAAGCCTTGCTGCAGCTCGCTATTATCTGGATCAATATTTAAACCTAGAATATGGACTGTGCCATTACCCCAGCTGACAGATATTTCGACACCTGGAATTAATGTTAGATCTGTTGACTGTGTGGCTTGTTGTGCTGCGATAATACCTTCTGTGCCATCATGGTCCGTCAGTGCTAACACATCAACACCGTGTTCAATCGCGCGTGCAATCAATGCTTTTGGAGAAAGTGATCCATCTGAGGCGGTGGAATGAGAATGCAAGTCATAACAGGTCATATGCTTATGATACTGTAATATGGGCACCTTTAAAAACCGAAGTGTGATTTAGGGAGTGTAGAAAATAGTGCATTTTTATGCGTTTCATAAATCATGTTTAGGTTTTTAGAGATACCCACATACGTTATCATTCTTGAATTCGTATCATTCTGCGCAAATTATAAATTTACAAAATAATAATGATATATTTCTAAATTTAACAAAGGGGTCAAAACAAAGGGGTCAAACAAAGGGGTCAAGCAACAAAGAACAAAGGGGTCAAGTATCATCTTGACTGTTTAAGGTTTTTCAGCTATCATTACC
>CAYTAM010000141.1:0-4715 GCA_964435685.1 uncultured Methylophaga sp.
CTCAAATCAGCTTCCCCTCGCTACGATTTCTATTCTCGGACAAGCTCCTAGCTTAACTGTTAATTTTTGCCAACTATACAACGAAAACAATTGCATTTTAATGGTAAGCTTGTCTTTGAATATATTTTTAGAGTCGCCCTACGCCTATGGAAACAACTGAAACGCCCACACGACTAAATGGCTTGGCAAGACGCCTTGTTAATGATGGATTATTAAGCGAAGACGATGCCTTATCAGCGCAACAAGGTGCTAAAGAAACCAAGCAACCCTTTGTAAGTTTCTTAGTTCAAAATGAGGTGGTCGTCAGCCAAGCTATTGCATTAGCGGCATCTAAGGAATTTGGTGTGCCTCTTTTTGATCTCAACACTATGAGTATCGAGGCTATGCCCACGGGGCTAATCAAAGAAGACTTACTCCAGCAGCATAATGCTTTGCCACTGTTTCAACGCGGCACCCGGTTGTATGTTGCGGTATCAGATCCCACCAACTTACAAGCAATGGATGTATTTCAGTTTAACACTAGCTTTAATACCTTTCCGGTTCTTGTTGAGGAACATGTATTATTCTCTACCATTGAGCGCGTTGTAAATGCTGATCAAGCAGCAGATTTTGATGATTTTGGTGATGCCGATTTAGATGATCTCGATCTTGGTCCTGATGGAGTGGAACCCGATAATAATGATGATGCCGCAGGTGCTGATGAGACTCCCATTGTACGCTTTGTTAATGGTATTTTAACCACCGCCATAAAATCTGGCGCATCTGATATCCACTTTGAACCGTATGAGAAGAAATATCGCGTTCGTACCCGTATTGATGGCATATTACATGAAATTAAAACAGCACCCATTAATTTGGCTGGGCGAATTGCTGCTCGCTTAAAGGTACTATCTCGGCTAAATATAGCTGAACGTCGTGTTCCCCAAGATGGTCGAATGCGGCTCAAGCTATCTAAAACAAAAACTATTGATTTTCGTGTCAATACCTGCCCGACTTTATTCGGTGAAAAAATTGTTTTACGTATCTTAGATCCTACTAGCGCACAATTAGGTATTGATGCGCTTGGATATGAAAAGGATCAGAAGGCAATATTTCTAGAGACCATGCATAAACCCTATGGCATGATTTTGGTGACTGGACCTACTGGTAGTGGTAAAACAGTCTCCCTTTATACCGCACTTAATATTCTAAATACCGAAGATAGAAATATTTCTACCGCTGAAGATCCTGCTGAAATTAGTTTGGCAGGCATTAATCAAGTAAATGTAAACCCAGGGGTTGGCTTAACCTTTTCTGATGCGTTGCGGGCATTTTTACGCCAAGATCCCGATATCATTATGGTCGGTGAGATCAGGGATTTAGAAACCGCTGAAATTTCAATTAAAGCAGCGCAAACAGGTCATATGGTATTATCAACACTGCATACTAATGATGCCCCGCAAACATTAACCCGTTTATCCAATATGGGTGTGCCTGCTTTTAATATAGCATCAGCAGTATCATTAATCATTGCACAACGGCTTGCGCGACGCTTGTGCAGTGCATGTAAAGCACCTGACAACCTTCCTGATGACACATTATTAGAAGAAGGCTTTACCCAACAGCAAATAGATGAGGGGATCACTGTTTTCAAAGCTGTTGGTTGTGATAAATGCACTAATGGTTATAAAGGTCGTGTGGGAATTTATCAAGTAATGCCCATATCTGAAGCAATGGCAAGAATAATAATGGAAGGCGGTAATTCAATACAACTTGCCGATCAGGCCGACAAAGAAGGTATTGATGATCTGCCAAAATCAGGTATGAAGAAAGTAGCGGCTGGTTTAACCAGCCTCGAAGAAATCAATCGCGTAATTAAGGAGTAGGTTGTGGCTCAAGCTAAAGCAAAAAAGAAAGTTAAGGTTAAAGTCAGTCCTGTTTTTATTTGGCAAGGCACCAACAAACAAGGGCGAAAAATAAAAGGGGAGCAATCAGCACCTAACGTTAATGCCGCAAAAGCTATATTACGCCGCCAAGGTATTGCGCCCATCAAAGTTAAGAAAAAATCTAAAGATTTATTTGCTGCCAGAAAACCTGCCATTAAGCCCTCTGATATTGCAATATTTAGCCGCATGTTGGCTACCATGATGTCTTCCGGTGTACCACTGATGCAATCTATGGAAATCATTGGTGAAGGTCACGAAAATTCCAGTATGCAAGAAATGATTCTAGCTATTAAGGTTGATGTGGAGTCAGGAACCAGTCTATCCGAGTCGTTAGGAAAGTTTCCGCTGCACTTTGATGAATTATTTGTCAGCTTAGTTCATGCCGGTGAGCAATCAGGTACCTTGGAAACATTGCTGCATGAAATTGCAATCTATAAAGAAAAAACTGAAGCACTAAAATCGAAAATCAAAAAAGCATTAGTTTATCCCATCGCAATTTTAGTGGTCGCCTTTGTGGTAACCGCTATTTTAATGATTTTTGTAATTCCACAATTCGAGTCATTATTCCAAGGATTTGGTGCCGATCTTCCTGGACTAACTCAATTCGTGATAGGTGTTTCTCAATTTTTCCAACAATGGTGGTGGTTGATTTTTGGTAGTATTATCGGTAGTGTCTTTGCATTAAAAGAAAGTATTCGCCGCTCACGCAAAGTGGCTCACTTTTTTGATCGTGCTTTGTTAAAAGTTCCTGTTATTGGCATTATTATGACAAAAGGCGCGATTGCTCGTTTTGCTCGCACTTTCTCCACTATGTTTAAAGCGGGTGTGCCCATGGTAGAAGCCATGGTCTCTGTTGCCGGTGCTACTGGTAATATTGTCTACAGCGAAGCTACCATGAAAATGCGCGAAGATGTATCAGCAGGAACACAACTTAATTCTGCCATGACTGTACACAAAGATTTATTCCCTAATATGGTTATTCAAATGATAGCGATTGGTGAAGAATCTGGTGCCTTGGATGCTATGCTGGCTAAAGTAGCCGATTTTTTTGAAGCAGAAGTAGATGATGCTGTTGATAATATGACCGCACTGATGGAACCGATGATTATGTCATTTTTAGGGATAGTAATTGGTACCCTTGTTATTGCGATGTACTTGCCTATCTTCAAATTGGGTGCCGTTGTTTAAGGAAGCTCGGGAATAAATGATGAACTCCTCATATCTCACACCTAAAAGATCCTGACATGGTAGCTTTAGCTGAACTATTCCAAACATCACCAGTATTATTTATTGTAATCGCTACGATTTTAGGCTTATTGGTCGGTAGCTTCCTCAATGTTGTTATTTACCGTTTGCCGATAATAATGCATCGAGATTGGCAGCAACAATGTGATGAGCTTAATGGCAAAGAATTTCAGCCTAGCGAGCCTTTTACACTTAGCCATCCTCGATCACGCTGCCCTAAATGTAATCATGAAATTACTGCATTGGAAAATATCCCCGTGCTCAGCTATCTTTCACTAGGGGGTAAATGCCGCCAATGCAAAACCGCTATTTCGGCGCGTTATCCGTTGATTGAAGCTTTAACAGGCTTGCTTTCAGGCATTGTTGCATGGCAGTTTGGCTTTGACTGGAATTGTCTAGGTGCACTATTACTTACTTGGACACTGATCTCACTTAGCTTTATTGATATTGACCACCAGTTATTGCCTGACAGCATAACTCTTCCACTGATGTGGTTAGGTATTATTTTCAGCTTCTTTAGTATCTACACAGATCTTCATTCCAGTGTTATTGGTGCTATTGCAGGCTATTTGTCTCTTTGGCT
Organism: uncultured Methylophaga sp.; assembly: GCA_964435685.1. Classification (GTDB taxonomy): domain Bacteria; phylum Pseudomonadota; class Gammaproteobacteria; order Nitrosococcales; family Methylophagaceae. The sequence continues at coordinate 3,754 of CAYTAM010000141.1, forward strand.
GGTTTTTCATGGGTTTAAACTGGTTACAGGTAAAGAAGGCATGGGTTATGGTGACTTTAAATTACTAGCCGCATTAGGCGCTTGGCTGGGCTGGTCATTGTTGCCCACCATTGTATTACTGTCTTCTCTTGTTGGTGCCATTATTGGTATTGCATTAATCATTTTTCGCCAGCACCAGCGTGATGTCCCTATTCCCTTTGGTCCCTATCTTGCTGCCGCAGGGTGGATAGCATTAATGTGGGGTGACAACATCAATGTACTTTACCTTAACTGGCTCGGTTAAAGTTGAGCTTTGCTTAAAATAGGGCTAACAGGCGGCATTGCCAGCGGTAAATCAACCGTTTGTACATTATTTCAACACCGTTCTATTCCAATCATTGATGCCGATCAAATTGCTCGACAGCTTGTTGAGCCTGATAAAAAAGCATATCAACAAATTATTGATACTTTTGGCTTGGGCATGATCCAAGAAAATAGAGAACTTAACCGTCATAAACTTCGTGACTTAATATTTTCAGACATTACAGCAAAACAGCAACTAGAAGCAATACTTCACCCAAAAATACGTAAGCAACTTATTCGACAAGGCAATGAACAACAAACACCGTATTGTATTTTTGTTATACCTTTGCTAATCGAGTCTAAAATGAATGATTTGGTCGACCGGATCTTAGTTATTGACATTAAACCTGACTTACAACTCAAACGTCTACAACAACGTGATGGCATTTCGCCATATCAAGCACAGTCAATTATCAACGCGCAATGCAGCCGAGATCAACGCTTAGCTCATGCGGATGATAGTATTGAGAATAATGGCACAGCCACATCTATTAGCATCCAAGTTGATAAGTTGCATTTAAAATATCTTAATCTCGCTAAGGAAGCTCTGAATAAGTCATGATTGTTTTATACCCATAATCATTCAATCTGTAACAACAGACCAAAAGCTAGAAAACCAG
>CAYTAM010000142.1:0-4707 GCA_964435685.1 uncultured Methylophaga sp.
CCTATTTTTGCCCTAAATCTTCACACATTGAATGATAACGGGTATATACCCAAACTCTTAAACAGAACGACCTTTTTGAGGGAACAGCCCCTTGGGTCGTTTCTGAATAAATAAGATGATAAATATTAGCACTAATATTTTTGCCAATACTGCACCAGACCATGGTTCTAGCAATTTATTAGCTATCCCCAATCCTAAGCCAGCAATCAATGTACCCCATAGATTACCTACACCACCAAAGACCACTACCATAAATGAATCAATAATATAGGCCTGACCCAGATTTGGCCCCACGTTAGTCAGTTGGCTAAGTGCTACCCCAGCCACTCCAGCAATACCTGAGCCTAAACCAAATGTCATTGCGTCCACCCAGTTAGCTTTGATCCCCATTGCTCTAGCCATGGGGCGGTTTTGTGACACAGCACGAACTTGCAAACCTAAACGGGTTTTATTTAAAATAACAAAGAGTGTTGTAAACACAATTAAACAGAAAATAATTATATAAAGCCTATTCCAGGTCAATGCTAAGGCATCATTAATCTGCCAAACACCACTCATCCATGATGGTGATTCAACAGCCATATTAAGTGGGCCAAAGATTGTTCGCACGACCTGTTGCAATATCAAACTAACACCAAAAGTTGCCAATAATGTTTCTAAAGGGCGACCATATAAGTGACGGATAATGCCACGCTCTATCATTATCCCTACGGTTGCAGACACCACAAATGCTAATGGAATTGCAATAAGCACTGAATATTCAATCAAGTTGGGAAATAATAGCTGCACAACATATGTTGTATATGCGCCAAGCATAATCAACTCGCCATGAGCCATATTGATAACGCCCATAACACCAAAAGTAATCGCAAGACCAATAGCAGCAAGAACAAGAACAGAACCCAGGCTTAAACCAAAAAAAATAATTTCTATTTTGTCGTAAATATTTATCTTGTCTTCAATCTTGCTAAGTGCTAATTGCGCCGCCTTTTTCACTGTTGCATCAGCTTCTGTTGCTATCACCTCATTTAATACCTGCCTAACACTGGGGTGTACACTTGTTTTAACTGCATAAATCAGCGCCAAGCGATCCCCTGTTCCTGCTTTAATTTTTAAGGTTGCTATTGTCATGAGTAACAGTGATTTAACATCGCTATCTTCCTCTAAAGACAAGCGTGTTTCTAATGCAGCAACTTGACTTACATCGATTTGTCTTAATACTTGTTGTATTGCCGTTATCCGAATATCTGCAGAGGGGTTGTTGAGTTCAATCCTTGATAATGCATTACGTAACTTGGTTCGAATACTATTGTTAATAATAACTTTCTTCCATTTACGACTAGCTATTTCACCCATCTTTTCATCTGTTAGCACTGTTGTTGCCTGTTTAGCGCCATCATAACTTACAATAAAAGCAAGCACTTTATCTGCTTTCCTGTAATACAGTTTATTTTCAAGTAAAGCATTAATAACACTGATTAAGCGCTTATCTTCTGCCAGTATAAGTGTATCAATCGCCTTAGCTCTATCTTTCAACTTAGAAGCTGTTAATCCTTCTAGGCTCGAAGTAAAACTTGAAGGTTTAAGCTCATCAGCCGACACGACAGCTAAAAAAGGCAAAATAGTTAGTATCAATACTAACCAGAATTTAGTTAGGTACGCCATCACATTAATTAACTCTTACAAAATGGTTCTATGGATGATTAAAATTAAGTTTTCAGAAGAAAGAAGCTTATATTATTTAAATTAGCATAGCCAAAAATGACTATACGCACCTTTATTAAATCAAAACTCCTCTAAATTAACTTAGAAGTTTTGACCTGAACATTTAGCTGTTTTAACGTTATAGTTACCGCATGATAATGGTGCACGCCAAGATGAAATAATGTCCTTAGAACCTTCCAAGTAGTCTGACCAAGCATCACCAGCAACAAGACCTGATGTTTCCCAAACAATACCAAACTGGCCATCATCTTGGATTTCACCAATTAAAACAGGTTTGGTAATATGGTGGTTAGGCATCATTGCTGAATACCCGCCTGATAAGTTTGGAACGCTAACACCAATAATGGCTTCTCGAACCGCATCAGAATCGATCGTGCCTGCTTTTTCTACAGCCTTAACCCACATATTGAAACCAATATAATGTGCTTCCATTGGATCATTGGTGACACGACTATCATCGTTAGTGTATTGATGCCAGGTAGAAATGAACTCATCATTGCTTTCTGATTCGACACTCATGAAATAATTCCATGCAGCTAAGTGACCTACTAATGGCTTGGTATCCATTCCTGACAACTCTTCCTCACCTACAGAGAAGGCAATAACCGGAATATCTTCAGCTGAAACACCTTGATTACCTAATTCCTTGTAGAAAGGCACATTGGCATCACCATTAATGGTTGAAACTACAGCCGTTTTCTTACCCTCGGATCCGAACTTCTTAATATCAGATACAATTGACTGCCAATCAGAGTGACCAAATGGTGTGTAATTAATCATAATATCTTCTTTAGCAACACCTTTTGAAATCAAGTATGCTTCAAGAATTTTATTAGTCGTACGCGGGTAAACATAATCTGTTCCTGCAAGCACCCAACGTTTCACTTCAAGATCATTCATCAAGTAATTAACAGCAGGAATAGCTTGTTGGTTAGGTGCCGCACCGGTATAAAATACATTTTTAGATGATTCTTCACCTTCATATTGTACGGGGTAGAATAAAAGACTGTTTGCTTCTTCAAATACTGGCAATACAGATTTACGTGATACCGAAGTCCAACATCCAAAGACAACAGCCACTTTCTCTTTCTCTACTAACTGTTTTGCTTTTTCAGCAAATAAAGGCCAGTTTGAAGCAGGATCCACAACAACAGCTTCAAGTTGCTTACCTAAAAGACCGCCTTTGTTGTTTTGCTCTTCAATCAACATTAACATGGTATCTTTCAATGTTGTTTCACTGATTGCCATGGTGCCCGATAAAGAATGCAAAATTCCCACTTTAATTGTATCTGCAGCATAGACAAGCTGCCCTGCCATTGCGGCTATTAAAACACCACCAGCAACTAAACTACGTTTAAAACCGTATTTATTACTCATTATAACTATCTCCTAAATTTAATATTAATATTGATATTGAAGACCAATTTTGAATGTATCAAGATCCCTACCACCGGTCGTTCTAAGATCACCGGTTTGATACATCACTGAAATACGTGTGTTATGACCACTGATAATATAGTTAAAGCCTACATCTAACTCATCATAATCATTAGCTGAATCAGGGCTTACATCTGTATAGCGAATATAAGGCTGAACTTTACCAATACCTATCTCACTAGGAAACAGGTATAGAGCCGTTGCTGTCCACGCATCACCTTCAAATAAATTTATGCCGCCTGTTTTACTATCGGTATCAAACTCTTTATATTCAGCTTCTACCGTTACAACACCTTCATTTCCCAGAACTGTTTCATATAAAACATCAATGCTATAACCAGAAAAATCACCTGCATCAGTCGCTGTTCCCGTTGCATCTTGTTGATATTGGAATGCTAAGGCAACAGTAAAGATATCTCCTGCGCCACCGTAATATGTCGAGCTTGTATAATAACCGGGGTTACTTTCAATATTTAACAAGTTATAGCTTAAACGTGTTCCATAAAGGACATTGTCATCTTGATTAGATCCTCCTTCCAAGCCATCAAATATCCCAATGGCGTAGCTGAACCGCCCTTCTTCACCTAACGATCCCCAAACAGCCACACCTTCATCACGCCCATAGACACCGGCACCGCCATTGCTATGCGTCACACTTTGGTCAGCGGGATAAAAAGGTGTTTTATTAAAATCATAGGTATTAGCATAAAAAGGACCACTCATTTCTGCTCGATCAGCGGGAACCAACATACGACCAGCCCAAATATTAAATGCTTGGGTAAACTCAAATTTTGCAATGGCGTCAAGCACAACATAATCTTCTAAAGTATCGTTGCCACAGAAAACACATTCGGTATTAAACTCAAATTTAACATTTTGATGAATTTGACCATTAAGATAGATACGAGCAGCATCAAGATTAAAATCATTTGACCGGTCTTTTCCACTAGGTGATGCATCTTCAACAGAAGCAAAACTAGCTCGTATTCCGACACCAATGCTTAACCATTTAACACCATCGTCACTTGCTATCTTTGCACCAGCAAATGCCGTGCTCGCCCCCAGCAATTGAGTAGCGACCAAAACTGCTAGCCCTAGCCCTGTTATCTTACTTGCATTACTCATGATTACATACCCTTAGAATAAATTATTAAACCCCCGATTAGGTCTAAGCACTAAATAAGCAAAATGCGAGCCAAAACACAACCCTTTGATAATAGGCAATATAATTGCGCTATCGCCACAATACGGATCCATATTGGTGCGGTATGGAACACGGTGGAACCAAAGTGGTGCGGTGCTGATAAGGATGAATCCAAATGGTACGAACACTATGAATAAGTGCTGTTGAAGGAGAACGTTATTCAGACAAATTTTGAAGACATGCTGATAGTTTGTTATTGCATTAGTTTTTTTTGGACAGACCGAGTTTACTACCACGCTCGGTCTTCTGCCCCAGATTAATTACTTATAAAAGTATAAGCATGAGCCAATAAAAAGGCCGAAGACAGATTGCCTTCGACCTTTCTATTGCAGTATATACCC
>CAYTAM010000143.1:0-2988 GCA_964435685.1 uncultured Methylophaga sp.
GGGTATATATGACAATGTTTATCTTTACCACCTCGAGGTCCATTAATATCAGATAGTCTGATCACAACTAGCTGAAAATGATCTTCACAACAAGATAGTGCTGATTTTAATTTCTGTTCCGCATAACGTCGTAGTGCATTAGTTAAGGGAAAAGATCTAGCTTGAATATCAATCTGCATTTCATTCTCCTTTTATTAATTTATTGCAACTTACTGCTCTTTGATAATAAAGGATATTAGCAAGTAGTAAAAGTCGAATATAATTACCCTATTCATCGTAAATTACGAAGTTTTGGTACGACAATATATTTCAAAGCTTACGGGGTTATTGCCCCAAAAAAACACTAGTGTTTTACATACCAAAAGACATGATTCCACTAGTTTTACCGTGTTATAATTATTCATTGAAACCCATAATAGAACAGGTATTATATTGAAATTTCGCGCATTGCTATTCCTTGCAGTCAAAGAAGGGTTAGCAACCATTGTTAGAACACGTTTCTGGTTTAGTATATCGTCATCACTTTCTGGCGGAGCCCGTGTTTCTGCTGACTTCTTTGGCATCAATATCGCACCTTCCCCCGATCCACGGATAGATGATTACACCATTGATCGCTTAAAAGAATTACAGCTTAAACATGTGCGTATGGACTTTAGTTATGGCTCTTTTGAAAATGATGCTGAACGTTTATTAAAACGTGTTTTGGCTGAAGGTTTCACTATTATGTTGGATTTACTGCCCCCTAAAGAGGATGCACAAGTATTAGCAACTGATAATGCAGCCCAACAACGCTGGCAACAATTTGTTAGCCGTGTCAGCACACAATACGGTAACCAGCTTGCTTGTATCGAAATTGGGGCAACCCCCAATCGTAGTAAATGGTCTGGTTTTAATATTGACAGTTATCTTATGGCTTGGGAAATTGCTAATCAAAACATTAAGGATTCAGACCATCTACTCGCTGGGCCTAATGTATCTGATTTTGAGCCTATTACCAATATGGTATTGCTGGCTAAAATGCAGCAATACACCACTACGCCGAACACCCATACTGATAATTTGTTTGTTGAACGGGTGATTGAGCCTGAAGCCTATGACCACCGGGTCTTTGGCAAACTATTAACAAATATATTTAAACTCAATTTAGTTAAAAAAGCGCGTATTTATAACAAACTCAGTGAACACTATGGCAGTAGACGAACGGTCTGTAGCTATACCGATTGGACGACAAAACGATTAAGCCGGTTTTCAGATACGCCCGAGGACAAAAAAGCAGATTACTTAGTGCGTTATTTAGTGCTTACTGCCGCCAGCAATGCCTTAGATCAAGTGTATTGGGGACCACTCATTTGCAATCGTGATGGCATTATTGATGATGGTACAACAGATTATCCTGAGATTGATAATGTAAGCTTTTATAAGGAGGTACGGGGGAAATTTGAACAGTTAAAAATTAGACCCGCCTTTTATGCACTTGCCAACGTAATAAAGCAGTTAGCCGCAACGGAATGTCTGCAAGCTGTTAATGCTGAAAATGGCATCCATCATTTTATTTTCACACACGAAAATGGTGCTGAGTTACATATTGCTTGGCTTCGAGATCGTTATACATTGTCGCTAGATTCACTTTATTCGCCCAAACAATTAGACGCCGCACAGTTTATTGATACCGTTGGTCAAAAACAGGATAAACCGCCAATTTGTCTAAGTGAAAGACCACTATTTATTCAATTTGATTTACCACAAAGACTCAAATTAACAGTATCGCAAATAGAACAATTAACCGTGCCTGCAAGCCCCGTGTTTGCATCTATCGAAGGTGTTGACTTTATTTCGCATCACAATGGCAAATGGAAAGGTGCCGTTGCTGTTAAACAAGTAGAATCAGCTACAAATAAAATTGATCACATGCTTCCAGATCGTTTATTAGATTTACCTCAACTCAATGTACTCCGCGATCAGCGTAATAAAGTATGGAGCAGCAAAAACCCTGTTAATCCAAACGAAACGATTGTAATCAAACAAAATCGTGCAACAGGCATAAGAAAACTGAGTTACCATTTTAAAGCCAGTAAAGGTGAGCGCCATTGGAATAATGCCTCAGAAATGATCCGCCGTGGTGTCAGTAGCCCAATGCCCATTGCCTATTTTGAACACACCTCAAATGCTGCTACTCGCCACAATTATTATGTTTGTGAATATGTGCCTAATGCCTTCTCCGCCCGTGATGCTTTTACTGCTTTTGCACAAGGTGAGCAACAATATGCCGGTTTTAGCAAACAAGCTGTTTTTCAAGCGCTAGCTCAATACACCTGCAAAATGCATAACCGAAAAATTATTCATAATGATTTATCGGGCGGCAATTTGCTGATGACTAAAACCAAGAAAAATCGCATTGAAGTGACAGCAATTGATATTGGTCGTGCAACTGTTCTGCCACTAAAGGGCAAAAAAGTAACGCAAAAAATGCGTCTTATTGATTTATGCCGTCTCTGCTATAAATTAGATTGGCCTAACCGTAAAGTGTTTATGCACACTTATTTTAAAGAATATGGTCAAGAATTTGATAAGGGATGGTCAGATCCGCTTAGAAATTATGATCGAAAACACCAAATGAAACGAAAAATAAAAGGCTTATTCAAAAAGAAAAAAGTTAACTAATCTGAGCTTTATTTAAGTAAAAAATTGACTTGGAACCCAGCTAAAACCTTACCGGGATAACAAAATAAAACTAACCTGGCCCTAGTGTTAGCGCTCGAATCCGTTCCATCTCATCACGCATTTTACCTGCCTCTTCAAACTCTAAATCTTGCGCATGCCGATACATGGCATTTTCCATTTGTTGCAACCGTTTAGCTAGTTGTTTGGGTGATAATGCTGCATATTTAGCCTTTTCTTCGGCCACTTGATTGATATGATTTCTGTCATTACGCATTTCTTTTTGATGATCATCTAAACTATCACGAATGGCTTTTTTGATGCCTTTTG
>CAYTAM010000143.1:3088-4612 GCA_964435685.1 uncultured Methylophaga sp.
CCTTCACGTAATAAGTTAATTCCTATCAGCACATCAAACACACCTAAGCGTAAATCTCTCAGGATCTCCATTCGCTCTACTGTATCAATATCCGAATGCAGATAACGCACTTTTACGCCATGTTCTGCTAGATAATCGGTTAGATCTTCTGACATACGTTTGGTTAATGTCGTCACCAACACCCGCTCATTAATGACTGCACGCTTGTTCACTTCTGATAATAAATCATCAACCTGTGTTGCTACTGGGCGGATCTCAATCGTAGGATCAACTAGACCCGTTGGCCGAACAACTTGCTCTACAATATTGCTTGAGTGATCTGCCTCATATTGAGCAGGTGTGGCTGAAACAAAAATGGTTTGCGGTGCGAGCTGCTGCCATTCTTCAAATTGTAAAGGTCGGTTATCTAAAGCTGAAGGCAGGCGAAAGCCGTAATTGACCAAGGTTTCTTTGCGTGACCTATCACCTTTATACATCGCGCCAATTTGCGGCACCATCACATGACTTTCATCTAACACTAAGATGGCATCATCAGGCAAATAATCAAATAAGGTCGGTGGCGCTTCGCCTTCGCCTCGATCGGATAAATGCCGTGAGTAGTTTTCGATACCGTTGCAATAACCCAATTCCATAATCATTTCGATATCAAAGCGAGTGCGTTGTTCTAAACGCTGTGCTTCGACTAGTTTATTGTCATCGGTTAATACTTTTAGCCGTAGCCGCAGCTCGTCTTTGATCTTATCCACCGCCGACAATAATTGATCACGTGGTGTGACATAGTGTGTTTTAGGATAAATAGTGATCCGCGTTACCCGCTGAATGATCTCTCCCGTTAAGGGATCAAAATGGCTGATCTGTTCAATTTCATCATCGAATAACTCTATTCGCACCGCATCACGTTCAGATTCTGCCGGGAAAATATCAATCACTTCACCCCGCACCCGATAGGTACCGCGATGTAATTCAACATCATTACGTTTATATTGCAATTCCGTTAGCCGCTTCAGCATCTCGCGCTGATTAATGGTATTGCCGACCACGAGGTGCAACACCATTTCTAAATAGGAATCTTTGTCACCCAAACCATAAATACACGATACGCTAGATACGATAATCGCATCACGGCGCTCAAGCATCGCTTTGGTTGCTGACAAGCGCATCTGCTCAATTTGCTCATTGACGGAGGCATCTTTATCGATAAAAGTATCCGACGAAGGCACATAAGCTTCAGGCTGATAATAGTCGTAGTAAGAAACAAAATATTCCACCGCATTATTGGGGAAGAAGTCTTTCATCTCACCATAGAGCTGTGCGGCTAGGGTTTTATTCGGTGCCATAATCATCAGCGGGCGCTGCAATTGTTGCGCAATATTGGCGATAGTGAAGGTTTTACCCGAGCCGGTCACCCCCAATAATGTTTGCCACATTTCACCGTTTTCTAAGCCTTCCACTAACGCTTTAATAGCTGCCGGCTGGTCACCTGCAGGTTCAAAATCACTGATTAGTTCAAATTGTTTTGCCATA
>CAYTAM010000144.1:0-4596 GCA_964435685.1 uncultured Methylophaga sp.
GGGTATATACCCAAAATATAGCAAATGTAAAAAATATTACGTTAATTAGTATTTTCTAATATACTATTGGGCTTATTGGTAATTGTAAAACAGAATCAGGGTTGAACTATGAAATATAAGTCACTATGGAATGCGTTATTAAGTCTTTGTATGGCTGTGCAATTTGGTGTTACTGTTGCCGGTGGGCAATTAGATAGCATTACCGTTGCTGAAAAGACATTCCCGCAATATGAAGTATTTGACGCAGTTGTGGAAGCAGTTCACCGCTCGACAGTGTCATCACGTATTGCTGCTCAGGTGATTGAGATTAACTTCGATGTCGGTGATGTTGTGCCGAAAGGTGCGGTTATTATGAAGTTTGAAGATGCCGAGTTTCAAGCAAGGGTCGCACAAATTGAAGCTAGTATTTTAGTGGATAAAGCGCAAAATCGTGAGGCAGTTGCACGCCAGCAAGAGGCAAGCGCAGAAGCCAAGCGCGTTAAAAGCTTATTCGCTCGCAAATTGATTTCGCAAGCAGCGTTGGATGGTGCTAATGCTAATTTAAGCGCCGCCAATGCACGTGTTCAGGCGACACAAGCACAAGCAAAATCACGTCAAGCTCAGCTAGCAGAAGCTAAAGTACAATTATCCTATACACAAATTATTGCACCTTATGGCGGTGTGGTTGTAGACCGTTTGATTGAGTCAGGCGAGATGGTTAGCCCCGGTCAGCATTTAATGACAGGTATTTCCCTAGAGCAATTACGCGTTGTGGTAAACGTGCCGCAGTATTTATTAACTGTAATTCGCTCTGCAACTAGTGCTGAGTTTTCATTAGGCGATGGTCGACAAATTAAGGGTGGCAAGATGACCGTAATACCGTATGCCGATACCGATAGCCACAGTTTTAAGGTGCGTATTGATTTACCTCCAGCAATTGAAAATATTTATCCTGGAACTTTTGGCAAGTTAAGTTTTGCCGTGGGCGAAGAGCAGATTAGAGTGGTGCCTCAATCGACGATTGTGCAACGAAGTGAGGTGGCGGGTGTGTATGTGCAATTAGATGAACAGCATTTTGTTCTTAGGCAAGTTCGCTTAGGGCGCTTGCTTGATGGTGAGCAACGAGAAGTATTAGCGGGCTTAAACATTGGAGAAAAAGTGGTATTGGATCCTTTGAAGGCTGCTAAGTTATTAAAGCTTAACTCATTTAGAACATCACTATGAATAATAAAAAACTAGGTCTTTCAGGGCGGATCGCAAAGACATTTCAAGATACTGAGATTACACCATTACTGGCATTAGTTGCTTTATTGCTTGGGCTGTTTGCCATCATGGTAACGCCACGTGAAGAAGAGCCGCAGATTGATGTGACTTTTGCTAATATATTTATTGCCTATCCGGGAGCATCAGCAGGTGAAGTGGAACGATTAATTTCGATACCCGCGCAACAAGTCATATCAGAAATCGTGGGGCTTGAGCATGTGTACTCTGTTTCTAAGCCGGGCATGTCGATTTTAACGGCACAATTTGAAGTGGGGGAAGATTCAACGTCAGCAATTGTTAGACTATACAATAAAATTTATTCAAATAGTGATTGGCTGCCAACCCAGCTAGGTGTGGCACAGCCGATTATTAAACCCAAAGGCATTGATGATGTGCCGATTGTAAGTTTAACACTTTGGACAGAGGATCCGCAGCGAGGGGCACATGAGTTACAGAAAGTAGCCCATGCTATTGAGGTTGAGTTAAAACGTGTGCCCGGAACACGGGATATTTATACTATTGGCGGGCCGGATAATGTGGTGCGCATTCAGCTCGATCCACACCGACTAGCTGGCTATGATATTGATCTTGAAGAACTCAAGCAGGCTTTAATAGCTGCCAATAGTTCAGCAGAAGCAGGAGTGCTAGTTCAAGCTGATCAAGAATACTCAGTGCAAGCAGGTGTGTTTTTAACCACATTAGAAGAGATATCATCTGTAGTGGTCGGTGTTAAAAATAATGCCCCAGTGTATTTGCGTGATGTGGCGATAGTGCTATCCGGCGCTGGTCAAGCGACACAATATGTATGGTTAGGTACCGGTCCCGCAGCGGCAAATAAAGGCATTACGGTTAAAGGCGAGTTTCCTGCTGTGACATTGGCTATTGCCAAACAGCCAGGTCAAAATGCGGTTGATATTGCGGATGCAGTTATTGCTAAAGTAAATGATTTAAAAGGTATTGTAATACCTGATGGCGTAGAAATCACTGTTACCCGTAATTATGGTCAAACCGCTGATGATAAGGCGAAAAAATTAATTAGTGAATTAATATCGGTAACGATTGCAGTGGTGTTGTTAGTGTTACTGGCACTAGGTTGGCGTGAGGCGATTATTGTCGGTGTCACTACTGCCATTAGTTTGCTGTTAATGCTCTTTGCTTCTTGGGTTTGGGGCTTTACCCTTAATCGGGTGTCTTTATTTGCACTTATATTTTCAATTGGGATTTTGGTAGATGATGCCATTGTGGTGATTGAAAATATTAACCGCCATCAAAAAATGGGTGGAAAATCGTTAAGAGAAGCGATCCCTTTAGCGGTTGATGAAGTTGGAAGCCCGACCATTTTGGCGGCTATTGTCGTTATTGCTGCGTTATTACCGATGGCTTTTGTATCAGGTTTAATGGGGCCGTATATGTCTCCCATACCTATTAATGCAAGTATGGGCATGTTGCTGTCCTTATTAGTGACCTATATTTTAGCGCCATGGATGGCACTCAGATTGATGGCAAAACGTAATGACTTTGTTAGCCAGTCGGGATCGACTCCACAAAATAATGCTTCATACCGCTTTTTTAAGCAAGTAATAGGTTTATTTGTGTTTAGCCGGGCAAGTCGTTTGTGGCGGTGGTTATTATTACTGTTGATGATCATATTGATAGCAGCTTCTGTGGGTTTGATTGGCATAAAATCTGTTGTGCTTAAAATGCTACCCTTTGATAATAAATCTGAATTCCAAATTGTGGTGGATATGCCCGAAGGCACCAGTTTGGAACGCACCGCAGGCTTAGTACGAGAATTAGGCGCATATATTGCTACTGTGCCAGAAGTCACTGATTATCAAGCGTATATTGGTACAGCCTCCCCGATTAACTTTAATGGCTTGGTCAGGCAATATTATTTGCGCGAAGGCTCCGCAGTGGCTGATATTCAAGTGAATTTGGTGGATCTGGATTTACGTGACCGTAGTAGCCATGAAATTGCTAGCTCAACGCGCGAAGCATTACAGCTTATAGGAAAGCGCTGGGGAGGCAATGTTAAAATTGTTGAAGTACCGCCGGGCCCACCGGTGCAATCCCCCATTGTTGCCGAGATCTATGGTTTGAATTATGAAAGGCAGTTGCTGGTGGCAAAACAGGTGCGTGCAGCATTTGAACAAGCAGATGATGTGGTGGATATTGATGACAGTGTTGAGTTTGCCGCACCGCGTAAAATCGTTAAAATAGATCAGCAAAAAGCAGCATTATTAGGTATATCCCAATCACAGGTAGTGGCTGCAATACGAATGGCATTAGCAGGTGAAGATGTCGGTTATTTACATGATTATGCGGTGAAGTATGCGGTGCCATTACGTTTAGAATTACCGGTGAGTAAGCAGCGCGATCTTGATGACGTTTTAAAGTTACGTCTTAGAAACACATCGGGCAATTTGATTGCATTGGGTGATGTTGTCAATGTGATCGAAACGCAACGTGAGCAGACCATATATCATAAAAACCTACTGCCGGTGGTATTTGTGACCGCAGATATGGCGGGAGAATTGAGTAGCCCTTTATATGGTATGTTTGATATTTCTAACCGCCTAAAAGAGTCGTCGATAGAACAATTCTTCTTTAATGTGCCCGTTTTACCCGTTAATGACAGCATTAAATGGGATGGTGAATGGCAAATAACATACGAAACCTTCCGTGATATGGGGCTAGCTTATGCCGTAGGGATCATCTTGATTTATTTATTGGTAGTGGCACAATTCCGCTCATATTTAATACCACTGGTCATTATGGCGCCGATCCCATTGACTATTATAGGTGTGATGCCGGGGCATGCTTTGTTGAGCGCGCAATTTACCGCGACATCGATGATAGGGATGATCGCAATGGCGGGCATTAATGTGCGAAACTCAATTTTACTGGTAGAGTTTATTACGCAAGCTCTTGCCTCCGGTATGAAGCTTGAAGAGGCCGTGATCCGTTCGGCCGCGGTGCGCGCAAAACCGATTATATTGACGGCGGCTTCAACCATGTTGGGTGCTTTATTTATTCTGGACGATCCTATATTTAATGGTTTAGCCGTGTCATTATTATTTGGTATTTTAGTGACAACAGTATTGAGCTTACTGATTATTCCGGTGATGTATTATGCGCTTACTAGACGGAAATATAGTTTATTTAAAGGGGACGCTACCCTTTAAATTATTATTATTGTACACTACGGCACATGCCTAGATTAGCCCGCAGTATACAGTGTATTTCCTGATGACCAATCATGTACATCTTGTGTTAACACAACATACTGAAGAAGGATTGCAACAAGTTTTAAAACCGCTTCATATGCATTATTCTCAGCATATTAATAAAATC
>CAYTAM010000145.1:0-4549 GCA_964435685.1 uncultured Methylophaga sp.
TATACATTCACCTACACGTTCTAACAGCATTTTTAAAAAATCATCACGTGCCGCCTGTTTTAATAAACCCTTCTCATCTAACGGTAAGTTTAAAAACCAGACATAATGCTGATCGGGGTTTGCTGAATTCCAAAAAATAACCCCGAAAAGTGCGGCTTGTTTAAAGGGATAAGGATAGGGTACTTTTGCCCATTCAAAGCCAACAAATTCATCAGGGGTTAACGGAGTAACACGCCGCCCCATATCAAATACTCGGTATTTTGCACCGCTTTCATGAAGAAACTCGCTTAAGGTGAATATTTTTTTTGTTGTCATATCATTTTGATTATAGCGTTTATAGTGAGTCTATCGAATCCTAAACTTAACCGCTTTCGACAGGATCAGAATGAACACGTAGTTTACTTTCTAGGTTCGGTATTCGGCATTTATTTTCACGTAATCATACGAAAAATCACACGTCCAAATGGTATCTTCTGCCTGCCCACGACCTAATTCAACGGTAATGGTTATTTCTTCTCGATCCATTACTTGCTGACCTTTTTCTTCGGTATAACTGTCAGCTGGTTCCCCTGCTTTAACAATGCAAATATCATCCAGATAAAGAGCTACTTTAGTTAAATCAAAGTCAGCAACGCCTGCTCGGCCTACTGCGGCTAAAATACGCCCCCAATTTGGATCAGAAGCAAATAAGGCTGTTTTAACTAAGGGTGAGTGTGCAATGGTATACGCTACTTGACGACTTTCTGCCGTATCAACACCTTGTTTGACATTGATTTCTACAAATTTAGTGGCACCTTCACCATCACGAATAATGGCATGCGCTAGCTGTTGTGAAATTTTTACAATTACTTGATAGAGTATTTGTGCAGCATCCGTTCCAAAGTCAGTAATCATCGAATTTGAAGCCTTGCCTGTTGCCATTAGCAAGCAAGCATCATTAGTAGAGGTATCACCATCAACGGTGATTCGGTTAAACGATTGTGCAACAGCTTTTATCAATATTTCATCTAGCACAGCTTGCTCAACCGCAGCATCAGTTGCAATATACGCCAACATAGTCGCCATATCGGGACGGATCATGCCCGATCCTTTTGCCATGCCTGTAACCGTAATTGTCACACCCTCAATTTCAACTTGTTTAGAAACGGCTTTAGCTACGGTGTCGGTTGTCATAATGGCATGTGCCGCATCAAACCAATTATCCTCTGATAAATTAGTCAATGCATCGGGGATCACATGCTTGATTTTAGCTACTGGCAAAGCTTGACCAATTACACCTGTCGAAAAAGGTAAGACCGTATTGCATGAAGTATTAGCACTATCCGCCACCGCTTGACAACAGGATTTTGCAGCTTCTAAGCCTGCTGCACCCGTACCCGCATTGGCATTGCCTGAATTAATTAACAAATAGCGTGGATCTGCTTGTGTTTGGTGCTGTTTTGCCAAAGTAACAGGCGCTGCACAAAAGGCATTTTGTGTATACACCGCTGCTGTTATTGTGCCTTGTACTAATTGGATCAACACCAAATCTTGATGATTGGATTTTTTAATACCCGCGCTGACAACGCTAAGTTCAATTCCGGCAACAGCTAATAAATCTGTTTGTTGAGGTGGTGCTAAATTAACCGCCATACCAAAACTTAGCTAATAGCGCCACAACAATGCTTAAACTTTTTACCACTACCACAGGGGCAGGGATCATTGCGTCCTACTTTTTTGCCTTCACGGGTGATTGGTTTTTGATGTGATGGCTGCTTATCAGTGCCTCCAGTTCCTTCTTCAGTTGTCATACTTTCAGCTTTATCATGCTGATATTCAACTTCACCTGCTTGACGACGTTGTTCTTCAACTGCCTCCACATCTTCTTGAGAACGCACTTGTACTCGTGAAAGTACTGAAATAATGTCATGTTTGATCATTGTTAATAATGCAGTAAACATGGTAAAAGATTCACGCTTAAATTCTTGCTTAGGATCTTTTTGGGCATAACCACGTAAATTGATACCTTGGCGTAAATAATCCATTTGAGCCAAATGCTCTTTCCATAAGCCATCTAGCGTTTGCAGCGTCAGTGCCTTTTCATAATGACGCATTATGTCACTACCCACTATTTTCTCTTTTTGTTGGCATGCTGATTCAGCTGCTTCAATAATACGTTGATGTAAGCTTTCTTCATGTAAGTCATCATCTTGCTCTAACCAAGTGGCAATCGGCAGATCCAATGAAAAATCATTACGTAATAGTTCTTCTAAGCCTGAAATATCCCATTGTTCATCAATACTGCCTGGAGGAATATAGGTGCTTATTGCATCAGCAAGTACAGAACTGCGCATTGAAACAACAACGTCACCCACTTCTTCAGCAGCCATTAATTCATTACGCTGGTCATAGATAACTTTACGTTGATCATTAGCAACATCATCAAATTCAAGAAGTTGCTTACGAATATCAAAGTTGTGCCCCTCTACTTTCTTTTGGGCGTTTTCAATGGCACGTGATACCCAAGGATGCTCAATTGCTTCGCCCTCTTCCATACCTAACTTTTGCATCAAACCTGCCATCCGCTCAGATGCAAAAATCCGCATCAAATTATCTTCTAATGAAAGATAAAATCGACTTGAACCCGCATCACCTTGGCGACCAGAACGACCGCGAAGCTGATTATCAATACGGCGAGATTCATGACGTTCTGATCCAATAATGTGCAAGCCACCCGCTTCCAGAACAGCATCATGACGAACTTGCCATGCTTGTTTTACTTGCTCTTTATCTGCTTCGCCAGCTTGCTCATCTAAGGCTTCTAATTCAACATCTAAACTACCACCTAATACAATATCAGTACCTCGACCCGCCATATTGGTAGCAATAGTCACTGCTCCTGGGCTACCCGCTTGGGCGATAATATAGGCTTCTCTTTCATGCTGTTTCGCATTTAACACTTCATGTTTTACTTTTTCTTTTGTCAACAAATCATGTAAATATTCCGAGCTTTCGATTGACGATGTACCCACTAAAACAGGTTGCTTTCGCTCTACACAATCTTTAACATCAACTACAATCGCAGCGTATTTTTCTTGGGTCGTCATATAAATCTGATCGGATCCATCATTACGCTGCATTTCACGATGCGTTGGAATAACTAATACTTCTAAGCCATAAATAGACTGTAATTCAAATGCCTCTGTATCAGCCGTACCGGTCATTCCCGATAGTTTTTCATATAATCTGAAATAATTTTGGAAGGTAATTGAAGCAAGCGTTTGATTTTCATTTTGAATATCAACGCTTTCCTTTGCTTCTATCGCTTGGTGCAAACCTTCAGACCAACGGCGACCTTGCATGGTTCGTCCAGTAAACTCATCCACAATAACAATTTGATTGTCCTGCAAAATATAATCAATATCGCGCTGAAACAGTACATGTGCACGTAATGCCGCAGTAACATGATGCATTAAACTAATATTAGCCGCATCATATAAACTTGCCTGCGCATCTAAAATGCCTTCATTTATTAATAGCTCTTCAATTTTTTCATGGCCTGCTTCGGTGAAATAGACTTGCTTGGCTTTTTCATCAACGGTGTAATCACCTGCAACTTCTATCTCCTCGTTCTCAGTTGCCCCACCAATTTGTTTGCCCAAATAAGGTATTAAGGTATTCACTTTCCTATAAATCTCAGAACTATCTTCAGCTGCACCAGAAATAATTAAAGGAGTACGCGCCTCATCAATTAAAATCGAATCCACTTCGTCGATTACGGCAAAATGTAATTTTCGTTGCACTTTTTCTTCGATGCTAAACGCCATATTATCGCGCAGATAATCAAAACCAAATTCATTATTAGTACCATAGGTAACATCTGCAGCATAGGCTTCACGGCGCGCATCAGATTCCATTCCCGCAATAATCACACCTGTTGTTAGGCCTAAAAATTCGTAAAGCTGCCCCATCCATGCTGCATCACGTTGCGCGAGATAATCATTGACCGTGACTAGGTGAACACCTTCACCTTCCAATGCATTAAGATAAATGGTCAATGTTGCCACCAGCGTTTTACCTTCGCCCGTACGCATCTCGGCGATTTTACCTTCATTAAGCACCATGCCACCGATTAGTTGCACATCAAAATGGCGCATATTTAACACCCGCTTTCCTGCCTCACGTACTACAGCAAAGGCTTCAGGCAAAATATCTTGCAAGGTTTTTCCATCCGCTAAACGTTGCTTAAATTCAGCTGTTTTCGCTTGTACATCGTGATCGCTTAATTGTTCTATCTCTGCTTCAAAACTATTTACCTGATCAACATTTTTGCGTAATTGTTTAAGCGCTCGCTCATTTCGACTGCCAAAAACCTTGCTGAAAATCTTTCTTACCATTGTATTTGTTACCTGTTATTGGACAAAACCTGCCCTTAATATACCAGTTATCATTCGAAATACGGTTTTTTGGTGCGTATAAATGGATGAGATAGCAAGGCATAATAGTGATGTAATAGTTATTTATCTCCACGGATGGAGTGTATGCAAGAAATGCAGGAGCGATTTCTTGT
>CAYTAM010000146.1:0-4502 GCA_964435685.1 uncultured Methylophaga sp.
AATTTACAGATTGAATGATTTTGGGTATATACCCAAACAACTTGGAAATAGATGAAACGAAGTAACCGCCAAGGTAGATACCTGGACTCTGGATAAGGAAAACCGCCAGTACTAGTAGTTTTGCGGCTATCAAGGCAAGTTTGCGCAGTAATAGCGAGCTATTAAAAGTAAACTTAACGCCGAGAGCCGTGAAAATACTAGTACTGGAATAAAACTCAATATTAATATACTGGTAACTATTTGATAATACTATAAAGGATGGTGGTTTTATGGGATCCCTTTCGGCTTGCCTTATCCAGAGTTCAGGTTAAATAGCTTGCGTCAACAATATTCAGTTTTAAGGCGAAAAACGCAGGTAATGGTGCGGGCAATGACGAGTTCTTACCTGCGCCTTGCTCTGACGTGCGTAATGAACTCTAAAAGCTGCGCTTAATCAGTTTGTGTTTCAGCTTGAAAATAGACTGCAAGATTACATTTAACAAAAAGGTAATTACACAAAATTATGTACAGGGGCTTTATTTCGTGACGCTAAAGCTTTCACCACAACCACATGATGACACAACATTAGGATTATTAAATTTAAAACTTTGATTTAAGCCTTGCTTAACAAAATCTAACTCCATACCGTCAAGTAGACTTAGACTTTCTGCTGCAATCACCACGCTAACGCCATCTTGCTCAACCAACACGTCTTCGTCCGCAACCACATCAGCAAAATCGAGTGCGTAGCTATAGCCTGAACAGCCACTTTTTGTAACGCCAATCCGCAAACCTAGTGCATTTTCACGTTTAGTTAGCATTTCACGTACACGTGCTACGGCAGATTCAGTTAATGTAATCATTTTTACAAGCCACCTATAGATATTTTTATTTCAGCAGTATCATCACTTTCATAGTCAGCAATAACTTGTCCTAAGGTGATCCCTGAAAGATAGCTTTGAATCTGATCACTTAAGCTACACCAAAGGTGATGACTCAAACAGGGCTTGTCACCTTGGCAATTGCTTTTACCTTTACATGCTGTGCTATCAATATTTTCATCAACGGCTGAAATAACATCAAAAACCGTAATTTCATTTGCCGCCCGACTTAACTTATAACCTCCACCCGGACCTCGAGCACTATCTACTAAGTCATTTTTTCGTAACTTGGAAAATAACTGCTCTAAATACGATAATGAAATTGCTTGTCGCTCAGAAATATCTGCCAATGTTATTGAACCTGAGCCATAGTTCAAACTCAAATCTAACATTGCGGTTACTGCATAACGACCTTTTGTTGTTAAACGCATATTAAAACCTTAAATCACCCATATGTTTTAATCTTTACATAACCTAGTGTTTTAGTCAACTACTATCCGGTGCTGACTGCTCTAGATCGCATTTTGACAATTCTGGCATTTCAATATCCGGTACGGTACCGCCTAATGTTTTAATTGTTTCAGCCATTACTTCAACACGCTTGTCTAGTGCTTGAATATGCTCAATTAAGCCATGAATAGCTACAGCAACAGGATCCAGAGTTTCACTTGATGTTCCATAAGCATCAAAACCAACAGAATCTGCCAGCTTTTGTTGCTTCTTTTTGTCCTCGCTAATATCTTTTCTGACTACACGACCCGGTACGCCAATAATGGTTTCACCAGCAATAACATCCTTAATAACAACCGCATTAGAGCCAATGCGCGCACCCTCATGCAAGTATATTGGGCCCAATACTTTTGCCCCAGCGCCAACAACAACATTATCAGCTAAAGTTGGATGGCGTTTACCTTCTTTCCACGATGTTCCGCCTAAGGTAACACCATGATAAAGCGTGCAATCATCACCAATTTCAGATGTTTCGCCAATCACTACTCCCATACCATGATCGATAAAAAAGCGGCGACCAATTTTAACTGCTGGATGAATTTCAACCCCCGTTAACCAACGGCTAATTGTCGCTGAAAAACGAGCCAGCCATTTTAGTTTATGATTCCATAGCCAGTGACTTAAACGATGCCATTGCAGTGCTTGCACGCCGGGATAGGTGGTGATAATTTCAAATATATTACGCGCAGCAGGATCGCGATCAAATACGCAATTAATATCTTCCTTAATCTGTTGCCATAAGGTGACATTATCACTCATTTGTCATGCCCTCTTGTTGTTTCTGCTGCCCGTAAAATACCATGTAAAATTTGTAGCTCATTACGATCTAAATCAGCGCGATTATATAAGCGGCGCAAGCGGCGCATCAAATTTCGCGGGTTTTCCGGATCTAAAAAACCTATTGCGGTTAGTGTTTGCTCAAAGTGACTATATAAATGTTCCAAATCATTGGCATCAATTGGCTCACGCTCTTCGCCTACGCGCCCAACGGTAATACTTGGATCAAAACTCATTTTAATTTCATAGGTCAATACCTGAACCGCGGCCGCTAAGTTCAGTGAACTGTACTCAGGATTAGCCGGAATATTAATCAAATATTGGCATCGATCTAATTCTTCGTTAGACAATCCTGAGTGTTCACGACCAAAAACAATGGCAATCTCAGCATGGTCGGGTAACTGCTGAATATGAGCAACCGCTTCTTTCGGATCAACCACCGTCATGGGTAAATGTCGTAACCGTGCACTCATGCCATAGACGTGCTGGCAATCCGCTATCGCCGATGCTAGGCTGTCATGTACTACAGCATTAGCCAACACATCATCAGCACCTGAGGCACGCGCCGTTGCATCGGCACTAGGATAATGTAACGGTTGTACCAAATGTAAGGCAGACAGACCCATCGTTTTCATCGCGCGTGCAGCTGCACCAATATTACCTGGGTGTGTTGTTCCCACAAGTATAAATCGTATATTCTTCATTGTTCGCCTTTGGTGATAAACATAGCATCACCATAACTAAAAAATCTATACTGTTGTGCAATGGCATGATGATAAGCGGTCATTATATTATCTCTGCCAGCAAATGCTGATACTAACATTAACAAGGTCGATTCCGATAAGTGAAAGTTCGTGATCATTGCATCAACACTACGAAATTGATAGCCAGGATAAATAAAAATATCAGTTTCACCACTAAATGGCTTAATTTCACCTGATTGTGATGCACTTTCAAGTGCTCGCACACTAGTCGTACCTACTGCGATTACCCTGCCCCCTCGCGCTTGGGTAGCACGCACTTGTTCACACACTTTGGCAGCCACCTCAATGCGTTCAGAATGCATTTGATGTGTTTTAACATCATCTACACGCACTGGTTGAAAAGTACCTGCACCGACATGTAAAGTAAGCTGCGCAGTCTCAATACCCAGTGTTGTTAGTGTATCTAGAATTTTTTGGTCAAAATGCAAACCTGCTGTTGGTGCGGCAACAGCACCGCTATGTTCGGCATAGACGGTCTGATATCGCTCTAAATCATCCCGTTCAACTTCACGTTCGATATACGGTGGTAGCGGTAACCGGCCTACTGTTTCCAAGACGTCAATTACTGAGTCATCAGTATGAAAATAAAGCTCAAACAGGGTATCATGCCGCCCTAACACTTCCACATCAACGGTCTGCTCTAATAATAAGTGTCGCCCCGCTATTGGCGACTTACTACTGCGGATATGCGCCAATACACGCTGTTCATCCAATATTCGCTCAATTAAAACCTCAACCTTACCACCACTATCTTTTTGACCTAATAATCGTGCCGGAATCACCTTAGTATTATTAAACACCAATAAATCATTTGGCTGTAATAATGAAGGTAAATCAATGAACTGCATGTCTTTTAAAGTATTAAGATTAGAGTCTAGCGATAACAGTCTACTCGCTGTACGTTGCTCCGTCGGGAATTGCGCGATCAGTTCTGGTGGGATATCAAATTGAAAGTCAGTCAGTTTCATAGTAGGAAATATCATGGAAAACCGCTTATTATACGCGTGTTATTCACATTCAATTACGAATTATTCTTACATTACTTCATATCGCTACTTTTTAGGATCATAGAATACACGCTTTAATAAAAGCTTCCATTAATAACGCCAGCTCGTTATAATCCGCATTGTTAATTTGGCCGGGGTGGCGGAACTGGTAGACGCGCCGGATTCAAAATCCGGTTACTTCGGTAGTGTCGGTTCGATTCCGACCCTCGGTACCAATTAAGCATATCACAACATACCAGAAAGACCCTTAAGCCCTGCTACCATGCGGGGTTTTCTGTGTCTGGTATTATATAATGTCTCATAACATTCCTTAACATACCCCAACTAATGGGGGTAACTTTAGGGGTAACAGCTACCTAGAAAAGTGAGTTACCCCCCCAAATGCCACTATCAGACATCAAAGTCAAATCGCTTAAAGCGGGTATAAAACCTGATGGCACAACCACCAATAAACCCTATCGTGTAACCGATGAAAAGGGGCTTTATATTGAAATTACCCCCCAAAGGTGGCAAACGCTGGCGGTTCAAATATCGCTTTGGAGGTAAGGAAAAATTACTTTCCTTTGATACGGTACCAATTAATC
>CAYTAM010000147.1:0-4496 GCA_964435685.1 uncultured Methylophaga sp.
CAAATGATTGTGCATATTGTACAAAATCTGGATTGGTGAATTTGACATTGCTAGTGCGACCAAATTGAGTGTATTGTTTCCATTCTATAAGCCCATAGCTGGCATCGTTCCAGATTAAGATCACAATTGCAATATTAAGCCGCATCGCTGTTTCGATTTCTTGTGAATTCATTAAGAACCCAGCATCACCCGTAACCGCAACAATATTTTGCTCAGGATGCGCCAGTTTAGCGGCAATGGCACCGGGTACGGCAATGCCCATGCTGGCAAAGCCATTAGATATTATGCAGGTATTGGGGTGTTCACAGCGGAACATACGTGATATCCACATTTTATGGGCACCGACATCGCAGATCACAATGTCTTTTAAGTCCATCGCTGTGCGTAGATCCCAAATTATTTTTTGAGGCTTAACGGGGAACTCTAAATCATCACGATGCTGATTCATATCGTTTATTAAACTATCACGTAGGGTGCGCATAGCCTTGCCTTGATGGGGAGTGCTGATGGCAGCAATACGATTTAAACTATGGTTGATATTACCAATGACACCTAAAATTACGCTGTAATAAGCATCCACTTCAGCATGGTTGGCATCAATATGAATAATGCTACGGTCACGTGATGGGTGCCATAGATAAGGGTGATATTCCACCATATCATAGCCAATACATATAATGACATCGGCAGTAGCAAAACCACTGCTAATATAATCATTAGATTGTAGACCAACACTACCTAAAGCCATAGGATGACCAAAAGGGATCACCCCTTTTGCCATAAAAGTATTAGCAACAGAAATACCTAGTGTTTCAGCAAAATCAGCCAGTGCTGCAGAGGCCTTAGCTCGAACTACGCCATTACCTGCCAAAATAATAGGGTTAGCTGCATTAGCGATTAACTCTGCAGCACGGGCAACTTGCTCTGCTGCTGGTTCGGGTGGCAGATCGTGTTTTACATAGAGCGGCTCATCATCAATTTCCATCTCTGCAATATTTTCGGGAAATTCAATAAAACAAGCACCTGTTTTTTCTGTTTGTGCCACTTTAAAGGCTTTACGGACAATTTCCGTAATTGCTTCTGGTCCAACAATACGTGTTGAGTATTTAGTGATGGGTAAAAACATCGCTTCTAAATCAAGCACTTGATGTGATTCTTTATGCAGGCGATTTGTTGCTGCTTGACCTGCAATAGCGACTAAGGGCGCATGATCCATATTAGCATCGGCGACACCGGTAATAAGGTTGGTTGCACCAGGTCCTAATGTGGCTAAACAGACACCCGCACGCCCCGTTAACCTCCCATAAACATCCGCCATAAATGCGGCACCTTGTTCATGGCGGGTGGTGATAAATTTAATTTCAGAGTCTAATAACGCATCCATTACATCCAGGTTTTCTTCACCAGGAATACCGAAAATATATTCAACCCCTTCGTTTTCGAGGCTACGGACAAAGAGCTCTGATGCTTTCATAGTGTTCTATTTAAACGCATTAGGAACTTGCTGATGCCAATTAGTAGCTTGCTGATATTTATGAGCAATATTCAATAATTTAGCTTCTTCAAAATAATTACCAATAAGTTGCAAACCGACAGGTAAACCATTGACAAAACCAGCCGGGATCGACATGCCCGGTAAACCCGCTAAGTTGGTGCTGATAGTGTAAATGTCAGCTAAATACATAGCAATAGGATCATTAGTTTTTTCACCAGCTTTAAAGGCTGTTGTGGGTGCTGTTGGCCCCATGATGACATCGACATCATTAAATGCTTGTTTGAAATCATCACTAATTAAGCGGCGGCATTGTTGTGCTTTTAAGTAATAGGCATCGTAATAACCCGCTGATAAGGCATAAGTGCCGATCATAATACGGCGTTTAACTTCTTCGCCAAAACCTTCGCCACGTGAACGTGCGTAAAGATCATCAAGATCTTTAGGGTTATCACAGCGATGACCAAATCGAACGCCATCCATACGAGATAAATTAGATGAACATTCAGCGGGAGCAACTACATAATAAGTCGGTACAGATAAAGCTGTGTTTGGCAAAGTGATTTCTTTAACGGTTGCGCCTAATGATTGATACATTTTAATGGCGGTATCAATGGTGGCTACAACATCATTATCTAAGCCATCATCAAAAAACTCTTTGGGTAAACCAATTTTTAAGCCTTCTAAAGAATCATTAAGGTTGGTAGTGTAGTCAGGTACATCACGCTCAACGCTGGTTGAATCACGCTCATCAAAGCCTGCCATTTCATTTAATAATAGCGCCGCATCTTCGGCACTAGTTGCCATTGGACCTGCTTGATCAAGGCTTGAAGCAAATGCAATCATGCCATAGCGTGAAACACGGCCATAAGTCGGCTTTAAACCGGTTAAATTACACAGTGACGCCGGTTGGCGAATTGAGCCACCGGTGTCGGTGCCAGTTGCTATAGGCGCTAATCTCGCCGCTATAGCTACAGCGGAACCTCCCGATGAACCACCCGGAACGCGATCATGATCCCATGGGTTTTTTACCGCACCATAAAAGCTGGTTTCATTAGATGAGCCCATAGCGAACTCATCCATATTAGTTTTACCCAATGTTACCATGCCAGCAGCATTGATTTTTTCAACTACGGTTGCATTATAGGGAGAAATAAAATTATCTAACATTTTAGAGCCACAACTAGTACGCAAACCTTGGGTGCAGAAAATATCTTTATGTGCCAGAGGAATACCGGTTAATTTGCCTGCTGTTTTTTGTTGCAAACGCAGATCAGCTGCTTGCGCTTGTTGCAGAGCGTGATCGTCTGCCACGGTGATAAACGCATTAAGACCAGCGTTGTGTTTATTAATCCGGTCGAGGTAGTGCTGTGTTAATTCAACGCTAGTGAATTCACCGCTATGTAGTGATGCTGAAAGTTCAGCAAGAGATTTAGTGTGCATGTGTTTGCCTATAACTTTTTTATGACGTTTGTTACTTTAATGTGTTTATTCGATAACCTGAGGGACGAGGTAAACCCCTGCTTCAGTTTTTGGCGCAATTGATTGAAATAATTTGCGCTGATCGGTTTCTTTTACCACATCTGAGCGTAAACGTTGATGCGCATCCAAGGGGTGTGCCATCGGTGTAATAGCAGCTGTATCAACCTGTCCCATTTGTTCCACCAGATTGAAAATATTAGTCAAATCCCGCGCATAGTCAGGTATATCGTCCTCATCAATAGCCAGTCGGGCTAAATGGGCAATTTTTTCTACATCAGTTTTATCTAAACTCATCGACGCTTCCAGAGATAAATAGTGTTAAAAGCGTTAAGTTTAAATCATTCATCGCTTGCTCAACAGCCCAGTGCATTGATAAAGTATCGTTTTTATCTATTTGGTTTATGGTTTTTTTAATGTTTGAACGTCTACGCGGAATGTTTTCTAATGATCTCTCGATCGATTTGGGTACAGCAAATACGCTGATTTATGTGCGAGGTCAAGGCATAGTGCTTGATGAGCCTTCAGTGGTTGCTATACGTCAGGATAAAGGCCCTGGAGGCCCCCGTTCTATCGCTGCCGTAGGTAAGGAAGCAAAGCAGATGCTAGGTAGAACCCCAGGAAATATTACGGCAATTCGCCCATTAAAAGATGGTGTGATTGCAGATTTCACCGTCACCGAAAAAATGTTGCAACATTTTATTGCTAAAGTGCATGAAGGTCGATTTTTCAAACCCAGTCCGCGCGTATTGGTGTGTGTTCCTTGTGGTTCTACCCAAGTTGAGCGTCGTGCAATTCGTGAATCTGCAGCAGGTGCAGGAGCACGTGATGTCTTTTTAATCGAAGAGCCGATGGCAGCAGCAATTGGTGCAGGTATGCCAGTGGAAGAAGCTAGCGGTTCAATGGTGTTAGATATTGGTGGTGGCACCACAGAAGTGGCTGTTATTTCGTTAAACGGTATTGTGTATTCTGCATCTGTTCGTATTGGTGGTGATTTATTTGATGAGGCAATTATCAATTATATTCGCCGCAACTATGGCACATTGATTGGTGAAGCCACTGCTGAGAAGATTAAAAAAGAAATTGGTTCGGCTTATCCTGGTAATGAAGTACAAGAAATGGAAGTGCGGGGTCGCAATTTGGCAGAAGGTATACCACGCAGTTTTACTTTGAATAGTAATGAAATTTTAGAAGCATTACAAGATCCACTTGCAGGTATTGTGTCTGCGGTTAAAGCTGCGTTAGAGCAAACACCTCCAGAGTTAGGGGCGGATGTTGCTGAACGCGGTATTGTGCTAACAGGAGGTGGTGCATTACTAAAAGATATAGATCGCTTATTGAGTGAGGAAACAGGTTTGCCAGCCCTTGTGGCGGAAGATCCGTTGACCTGTGTTGCGCGTGGCGGTGGTCGTGCTTTAGAGTTAATGGATGAAAGAGGCACAGATCTTTTTACTTTTGAATAAAGCAGAAAGATAAACGATTATGGGTATATACCCGTGATCATTCAATGTGTGAAGATTTAGGG
>CAYTAM010000148.1:0-4457 GCA_964435685.1 uncultured Methylophaga sp.
TAACAATGGCATGTGTAAACGATGAAGTTTTGGTTCATGCTGATCTTGCGGCTGTTCCTGTTCCTGCAGCTATTTGGTTATTTGCACCTGCACTGGCTGGCTTTATGGGGCTTCGCAGACGGGTGAAAGCAACGGTTTAAAAGCATATAGTAAGTAGCCTTTTGGCTGCTTTTTTTATCTAAAATTAAGCTAGTGTCGTTATTTTGATCTAGGGTGTGTAAGTTTTGGGTTAGCAAACCGAAAACCTGATGCTTGGCGCATCAACAGTTTTTTCAGCAGTTCGCTATTATTAACAGTTTGCAAGCCAAATTGTCGCGCCCAGCGTATTGGCATCAGCTCACTGCCAAATATGCGTTTAAATACATCCATTGTCATTTGTATTGTAATATTGTCGCCTTTTCTGCGGCGTTGGTATTTGTTTAAGGTATGTAGGCTGGCAATATTACGACTTTTTTGATGAGCTTCAATCACAATTTCGGCTAATGTCGCGGCATCTAGCAAGCCAATATTTACCCCTTGACCGGCAAGTGGATGGATAGTGTGAGCAGCATCACCCACCAACGCAAACCCCGGTTTCACATAATCACGGGCATGACGTAATGCTAACGGAAAACTCGCTCTTACACTAACATCAGTAATTTTTCCTAGCGTATTTTCAAATGCCTTTGACAAGCTCTCTTTAAATGCCTCATCATCTAGCTGGCATAATAGTTTAGCTGCTTGTATTGAGTTAGACCACACGATTGAACATTGATGAGGATCCGCGAGTGGTAAAAAGGCCAGTGGCCCACCAGCTAAAAATAGCTGCCTAGCAGTATTTCGATGCGCTTGTTGCGTGGTAACCGTACAGACAACTGCTGTTTGCTGATAATCCCAGCCTTTGCTTGCAATATTCATCCAATCGCGCAATTTTGAATGTGCGCCATCTGCGGCAACAATTAAATCGGCTGTTAATGTATGCCCATTTTCTAGTTCTAGGCTAGTGTCAGTAAGGGAATAGGGCTTTGCAGGGGTAATAACCTCAATATTAGATAATTCAGCACAACGTGCAATGCAAGCTTGCTGAATATTACGGTTTTCTACAATATGGCCGAGCCAAGGTTCGCCTATATCAGCGCTTTCAAAATGTACTGTACTGCGCTGTGTTTCCCACACTTTCATATCAGTAAAAGCACAGATCCTACTGGCGACTAAATATTGCCAAATAGCTAAATTTTTAAGCAATGCCTCGCTTGCACGGGTGAGGGCACTGACGCGTAAATCAGGCAGATCATTTTCGCCCAAAGTGGCTGGTAATTGTGCTTCAATAATGGCTATGGATAAATCGGGATCCTCAGCTAAGGCAACAGCTAAGGTTGCCCCCACCATGCCGCCACCGACAATGATAATATCGTAATCGATTATTATACTCACCTATTTACGGCCATTAGCGCCTCAATTTCAGCTATTTCTTTAGGGGCATTTTTAGATAATACATCATGCCCTGTTTTGGTCACTAATACATCATCTTCAATTCGAATACCGGTAAAGTGCCATTTTTTAGCAATATGGTCGGGATCGCGAATATAAAGACCCGGTTCAACAGTAAGCACCATCCCCGCTTCAAGGATCCGCCACTCACCGCCCACTTTATAATCACCGACATCATGCACATCCATGCCTAACCAATGCCCTGTTCGATGCATATAAAATTCACGGTAAAGTTCTTTTTTAAGTAGTCTACTTAATTTGCCTTTTAATAAGCCAAGATCTAACAAGCCTTCGGTCAATACTGCTACGGCGGCTTCATGCGGTTGATTCCAGTGATTGCCGGGCTTTACTTCGGCTATCGCCGCCTTTTGAGCCTCTAATACGATATTGTACAACGCCTTTTGTGGCTTACTAAAAGTGCCATTAACGGGAAAGGTACGGGTAATATCTGCCGCGTAATAATCATATTCTGCCCCCGCATCAATCAACAGTAAATCATTATTTTTTAGGCGATGATTATTTTCAATATAATGCAGAATACAGCCATTTTCACCACCGCCCACAATGGAAGGATAGGCGGATGAACGACAATCATTTTTCATAAATTCATGAATAACTTCTGCTTCAACTTGATATTCCCACTGACCTGGCTGAGTAAATTGCATGGCACGAATATGT
Source organism: uncultured Methylophaga sp. (assembly GCA_964435685.1). Lineage (GTDB taxonomy): Bacteria > Pseudomonadota > Gammaproteobacteria > Nitrosococcales > Methylophagaceae. The sequence goes on from CAYTAM010000148.1 coordinate 2,149, forward strand.
GCTTGTGCTGATACATCAGCGGCATAACGCATAGCTTTAATTTCACTACTACTTTTATATAAGCGCAATTCGTTTAGAGTATGATCAAGCTCAATAATCTCTGTGGGTGATTGTTTGCCCTGCCGAGAGGCATTGCGTAAATACTTGAGCCAGCCGACCATGCGTTGATCAAAGCTAGGGATTTTACCCATGGTGTAAAACGCTTTTTCTTTACCTTCTAATAAGCCCGGTAAAATATCGTCAAGATCAGTAATCGGGTAAGAATCATCTGCGCCATATAGATCAATAGCACCTTCTTGACCAGCGCGATAACCATCCCAAATCTCTTTTTCTAAATCTTTTTCGCGACAAAATAATAAATATTCGCCATGGGGTCGCCCAGGCACGATAACAATAACTGACTCAGGCTCATCAAAGCCACTGAGATAGTGAAAATTACTATCGCCACGATATAGGTAGTCAACATCACGGTTACGGTTAGCAACTGGTGCATTGGGTAGCACTGCAATGGTATCTGCCCCCATAATATCCATAAGATGTTGGCGACGACGGTAAAACTCTTTTTTTGTCATGCGGATCTTAGTGCTCAGTTATGTGTTGCGTGCTATCTACGGGTTGAAGTTCACTATAAATTAAAAATAAGCCCATTCGTAAATATTCAACTAACTCTTCAAAATCCATATCATTACTATCGCTAGCATCTAAATCATCACTATTTATTTGGCTGATATTGATTACATCTGCAATATATTCTTTGCAATCGGTTGATAATTCAGTGTCATCGGTCAATCCCGATGTAGCAAGGCCAAACAGTAAGCCTTGGCACCAATCGGCTAGAGCTAAAATGCGCGAAGCTATTGGCGCGTTGTCATCAGGCAGTTCAAGTTGCAGATCAAAATCAAGGCTATTTAGTGCTTGTACTGTTTGATCAAATAAATGGGTTAAATCTAATATTTCATCCTCCTCAGGCTGAACCTCTTCATAGAGACTTTTATACCAAGTTGCGCGGTTCGCCTGCGAATCAAGGCATAACAGCCCACATAATGCGCCTTGTAATTCTGAGGTTTTAATAGCGCCTTCGCCGGTGGCATTATTGGCAGAAAGCGAAGGAAAATATAATTCAGACATATAGATACACTCTAATTTTAAATAAATTGTGAGGTCAATTGTTGACCCAGCAACAAAGGCAAGACTATAGTTAGCCATTATTTTTGCATATTATAGAGTTCATGATAATGGAAACAGACGCAATTCAACAGCTTGAACAGCAAGTAGATGACCTACTACAGGTGAGCCGCCGTACCCGCGAAGAAAATATGTTATTAAAATCTCAGAAAGTGGCATGGCTATCAGAGCGTGCGCAATTAACGGAAAAAACAGAATTTGCACGAGCCCGGATTGAAAAAATGATGGAACGTTTAAAAGAATTGGATGCTGAGTTATGAGCTCGCCAATTTCTGTCACAATCTCAGGAAAAGAATATCAAATTTCCTGCCCAGAAGAAGAAGAAGAAGCGTTAATTGCATCGGCAAAAATGTTAAATGACAATATGGAAGAAATTCGGGCGACCGGAAAAGTTGTAGGACTAGATCGTATTGCTGTTATGGCCGCACTTAATATAGCAAATGATTTAATAAAATTACAAAACACTGAAGATTATGGCGCTGATGATGTTAATAAGAAACTAGTGCAAATGAAAGACAAGGTCAACGCCTTTTTAGATGAGGTTAGCCAATTAGAACTGTAAAACTGATACAGATCACAAAATAAATAAATAAAGTTACCTAAAGCAAAAAAATAGGCGTATTATTAAGCCTAAGTCCCTACGGTGTTCGAGAGCGACATTAGTTTCTTGTACCCGATAAGCATTTATGCACGGGGGTTGATTGGTTGCAGGCGTGCAAGCTCATCATGAATGAGAAGCCCAGAGTTGCCAAGATGCTCCCACTTGAACCAAAAGATGGTTCAAGGACACCGTTCGCAACGGCATTGTGGGGCAACCTTACTCTATCTCCTCATATTCCTTTTACACAAAGTGCTGAAAAAGCAGGTATTGCACCCGAGTATTTTCCAAGTCTTCATCATTTGAATGTAGAAAAGCAAAAAAATCTGTCCTCGGGTAATTTGAATTGCTTTCAACATATTCTTTCAATATCTACAGAACGTTTTAAAACCTAAAAATTGTCAACTAAGATTGGTTTAGTTCGAGACTCTCCCTTTTACCATTTTTTTCTCTTTTAGCTAAATCTGACATTTATACCCAAAATCATTCAATCTGTGAAGATTCAGGGCAAAAATAGGAAGTCAGA
>CAYTAM010000149.1:0-4456 GCA_964435685.1 uncultured Methylophaga sp.
ACTGAAAAACGAGGGCGTTATAAATAATCAAGGTTCCTCATCTGCTGTAAAATCCAAGCTTGTTTGTTACGGTGTTGCTGATTTGGGTTTTCCACTCTAAATATTGCTGGGTTAGGCAAGCTAGCGGCTAATAATGCTGCTTGATAGTGTGATAAACTCTTAGCTGGGATAGAAAAGAAATGCTGGCTTGCGGCTTCAACTCCATAAATATGATCACCGAACTCGGCGATATTTACATAGACTAATAAGATCCGTTGTTTTGACCAGAAAATTTCAATAAGCAAAGTAAACCAGGCTTCTAATCCTTTGCGCCATAAACTGCGAGAGGGCGATAAAAAAAGGTTTTTAGCCACTTGTTGAGTAATGGTGCTGGCACCGCGTAACTTTCCGCCTTTTGAGCGGGCTTGTATTGCGGAGTAAATGGATTTAACATCAAAACCAAAATGCTGATAAAACAGTTGATCTTCGGCGGCAATAACAGCATGAAATATATGTGGCGATATTGCTTGCTGGTTTTTCCATTGTTGGTGAATTTTGATATAACCCTTATCGGATTGGAAATCTTGAATATGTTTTTGCAGCATAAACGCTGAGCTAGAAATAGGCACAAACCCTAGCACAATAACGATAAGTGCTGAGCCAGCTATTAAGATCAACAAGCCATTGCGTAGCCAGCGTTTTAGCTTTTGTAGTCGTGTTATTTTGTTATTTTTTGTCATATTGAATGATTATTGTAATGCAAAAATCAATAAATTAGGTATGATGACATCTTTTAATCATATTGTATGAACTGCAATGGCACAAATGTCACAAATCGATTTCAATCAAAACTTACTTGCCTTCTTAGATAGTTCGCCTACGCCATTTCATGCTGTTTCGCTTATGTCTGATCTGCTTGACAATAAAGGTTTTAGACGATTGGATGAGCTGGAACCTTGGGGGGAATTAGCGGCAGATCGTTATTATGTGATCCGTAATGACTCCTCAATTATTGCTTTTAATTTACCCGAAATTAATTTGGCTGAAACAGGCTTCCATATGATGGGCGCACATACTGATAGCCCTTGTTTAAAAGTAAAGCCACGACCAGAGAAAGTGAAGCATAGCTTAATGCAGTTAGGCGTTGAAGTATATGGTGGCGTATTGCTTAACCCATGGTTTGACCGTGATTTGTCGATGGCGGGACGGGTAAATTATCTGGATTCACAGCGCAATATAAAGTCGGTATTAATCGATTTTAAAAAGGCGATGGCTAGTATTCCTAGTTTAGCGATCCACCTAGATCGTGAAGCCAATAAAAATCGCACGGTGAATGCTCAGAATCATTTGCCACCCATTGTGATGCAAGTTGAAGAATACAACAAAACTAATTTTCGTGATTTATTATTACAGCAAGTTAAAAAACACTATCCTAAAATCGATATTAATAAAGTAATTGATTATGAAATTAGCCTTTATGATACGCAACCTGCTGCAATCACGGGCTTGAATGATGATTTTATTAGTAGCGCGCGTTTAGATAATTTGCTGAGTTGTTATGTTGGTTTAATATCGCTGATTAACGGTGATAAAGCTCAAGCTGCTTTATTGGTATGTAATGATCATGAAGAGGTCGGTAGCGTTTCAACCGCAGGGGCGCAGGGTTCATTTTTAGAATCGGTTTTATCACGCTTATGCCCTGAGCCTGAACAATTTCATCGTATGACACAATATTCAATGATGATTTCTGCTGATAATGCTCACGCAGTGCATCCAAACTATGCTGATAAACATGATGCTGAGCATAGCCCTAAGCTTAATCATGGCCCTGTTATTAAATTGAATGCTAATCAACGTTACGCAACTAATAGCGAAACCAGTGCTTATTTTCGCCAATTATGTGAGCAAGTTGACGTGCCGGTGCAAGATTTTGTTGTGCGTAGCGATATGGGCTGTGGCAGCACCATTGGCCCAATAACAGCAAGCGCATTAGGCATAAAGACGATAGATATTGGCATGCCTACATTGGCGATGCACTCCATTCGGGAGCTGGCGGGTAGCCAAGATCCCTATATGTTGCATAAAGTATTAACTCACTTTTATAAACTTTAAAAAAGGAACACTCAAATGGCTGAAACCGTAGATGAACTAACAGTGGAATATATGGAAGGCGATGAAATGACAGTGAAAGAGCTGGATAAAGTTGTGCTAACTAAAGGTGCGTGGGCAACGTTAATCTTTCGCTATCAAGATCTAGATCGTAAAACCGGTGAGTTTGGTGCGGATAAATATACTATTCGCCGTTATCAAAAACGTAATGGTGAATATAGCCAGCGTTCAAAATTTAATATTTCAAGCAAAGATCAAGCAACAAAGATCATGGCAGCACTAAGTAAGTGGGTTGATGAATAAATCTATTATAACAAATATCGTCGCTGCCGGCCTTGTTGCAACAGGCTTGGCACTTGATGCTCCCTTTCGTGATGCTGTTTTAACAACAGGCTTATTTGCTTTAGCCGGCAGTGTCACCAACTGGTTGGCGATACATATGCTGTTTGAGAAAGTGCCAGGCTTGTATGGTTCAGGTGTGATAAGTGCACGTTTTGAAGATTTCAAACTAGGGATTCATGACTTGGTGATGAATCAATTCTTCAGCAAAGAAAACCTAGATCGCTTTGTCGAGGAGATGGTGAGCGATACTGCTGATCATCATTTGGATTTTCATGAGGTGATTGATGAAACGGATATGACACCCGCGTTTAATAGTTTGGTTAACGTTATTATGGAATCATCATTTGGTAGTATGCTCGGCATGTTTGGTGGCGCGAATGCTTTGAATTCACTTAAAGAGCCCTTTTCCAATAAGATGAAAAAGGCCTTAAATGAAATGGCGCATAGTGATTCATTTCAATCCAGTGTGCGTGAAAAGTTAAAAAGCACCCCTGTTAATACCGATATTCATCAACAAATCGAGCATGTAGTGCATGCTCGTCTAGAAGAGCTCACACCGCAAATGGTAAAAGACATTATTCAAACTATGATCCGCCAACATCTGGGTTGGTTAGTGGTATGGGGTGGCGTGTTTGGTGGTTTAATTGGCTTGCTGGCAAGTCAGTTACCTATTTAAATAGATATTATGTAAACCAGCATGAATGCATTTATTAAACATTTAGGAGGTAATTTTCAAAGCCTGCATTCAATAGTACAGCAAGCCCATATCGGCGACATTAAATTATCAGGTAATGTGCGTGTTAGCCGTGGCAATTTTTTTGCCAAGATCCTGTGCTAAATATTAGCGATGCCTAAGTCAAGTGATAGTGTGTTACTCACTGTTGATGGTAGCCATACCACTGATACTATGATTTGGAAACGTCGGCTTGGTGATGTTGAAATGATTAGCACTTTTATTTTGGATGGCGCTTATTTTGTAGAAAATATGGGCCCCATTAAATTATCGATGACACTTCAAAATCATAATGGTGAGTTGGTTTACACCTTAGAAAAAGCGCAATTGCTATTTATACCTTTACCTAAACTATTCAGTCCGACACTATCTGCTTATGAAACCGAAAATAACGGTAAATATGTATTTTCTGTTAGGGTTGGACTGCCAATAATAGGCAAATTAATTGAATACGGTGGTGAATTAATGTTGGAAACAGCTGTGCCGTGAATAAGGCATGGGGTTACCCACGATTTTTACGCCGGCTACAAGCGATAATGATTGATGGCATTATCCTCACTGTTTTATTGATAAGTGTATTGATTGTCGCGTCACATTTCAGCATTACAGGTCGCGATGCAGTGTTGTTAACGGCAGTAATTGTATTGTTATGGGAGCCATTATTAGTATCGGTAACCGGGGGCACTATTGGTCATCACCTTATTGGTTTAAAAGTCGTCAGTAGCGCAACGGGTAAAAAACTTAATTTATTAGCGTCAATCCTTCGCTTTATTGTCAAGACCTTCATAGGCAGCTTATCCGTTGTTTTTATCTTTATTACACGATACCATCAAGCTATTCATGATGGTTTGGCAGGTTCAATTGTCATACTTAAACATCCTGAAACTAAGCCGCACTATGAAGTTTTAGCAGCGCGACAAGTAGAGCTAGCGGGTTATACATATCCTTCAGTCTTACGCCGCAGTATTATGATTGTGCTCTACAATGGCACGTTAATTTATTTAATAAGCATGATTACCGCACTTTTATTACCTGCTCAGTGTCTGATTCATAGTCGCTGCACAGTAAGACAAGAGATAATATTAACTGCATGGCAGTTAATATGGGTGGCAGGCGTTGTAATGATAATAGTGTTATGTTGGCAGGGACGGGTAATAGCTTGCCGCCGGAAAGTTATTAAAGAGAGGGTTATATGAATATTAAAAATACACTTATAGCTGTTTTTGTGATGTTTAGGGCATCTCTAAAAACCTAAGCACAGTTTATGAGTAGTGCCACACGGATGTGGCGTTT
>CAYTAM010000150.1:0-4437 GCA_964435685.1 uncultured Methylophaga sp.
CCTATTGAAAATAAAGGTTTTAAAACAATTCCACACTTAACGGTGACATAGCCTTAATCAAAGTCCGTCATCCCAATATGCTTTAAGCTGGGGTCTGTTTAGCTCACTAGACTCCCGCTAAGCTTGTGCGGAGATCCCGGCTAAAAGCATACCGGGATGACGAGGGATTTTTTTACAGATTGAATATATCACCGTGATCACTCAAAATGCAGTTTTTGGAGCTGCCCTTAAGTTTGTAATATTTAAGAGGGGTGAGTTGCACCTAAAATAACAGGATGTTTAGCACCTGTCACAGTGGTTAAATTACCTACTTGTTGATTAACGGTTTTATAAGACAACCATGCAAAAGCACATGCTTCAACCCAGTCAGGGTGCAAACCTAAATTATTTGTTGTGGATACTGTTTTCGCTTCAATCAAAGACCGTAAGCGACTTAATAGATAATCATTGTGAGCGCCACCGCCGCAAATGAACACTGAGCTATGTGAGTTAGCATGTGAATTGACATCATTTGCAATTGTTAGAGCAGTTAATTCAACTAATGTTGCTTGCACATCAGCAGGCGCTAGTTCTTGGGAGTTTTTAAGAAGATTATTATCAAGCCAAGCTTTATTGAATAATTCTCGGCCCGTACTTTTTGGAATTGTTTTTTTGAAATAAGCTTCATTTAGAAAAGTTGACAGCAATTTTTCATTGCATTGACCAGACTGAGCCCATTGACCGCTTTCATCATAGGCTTTATCGGAATGTAACTGAGTCCAATAATCTAACAAGACATTGCCTGGCCCAGTATCAAATCCAATTACTGCTTGAGAGGACGAAATTGGCAGTAGAGTAATATTGCTTATTCCTCCAATATTGACGATAACCCTCTCTTGATGGGTATCGCTGAACAAAGCTTGATGAAATGCAGGTACAAGCGGCGCGCCTTGACCACCTGCCGCGATATCACGTTGACGAAAATCTGCCACAGTGGTGATACCTGTCATTTCGGCAATAACATTGGCGTTGCCAATCTGCATACTAAAAGGGAAATTACCAGTAGGTGAATGAAATAGGGTTTGGCCGTGACTGCCAATAGCTATAATATTGTTTGCAGATAATTGTTGGCTGTTTAATAGGTGATTAATTGATTCGCCAATTAATTGACCCAATGCAATATCAATTTCGCCAAGAGCGTGTAAATCACAGTGTTGTTCAGTTATCAGACGGTTTAAATTTTGATGAAGCTGTTCAGGGAACGTATAAGTGTGCGCTGTAATAAATTGAAACTCACCGAGCTCACTAAAGCGCGTGAGTACGACATCAACACCATCAAGACTGGTGCCCGACATTACGCCAATATAATACAAAACTATTCAGCATTTAACGCTAATTTGGTCTCACCGATGTGATCAAGTTGAGCCAGTAATGGTAATGCTTTTTGTTTGAAATCAGCAAGATATTTTTTATCAAGTGGTTCTGCTTTTGGTAAGTCAACGGTTAATGGGTTGCGGTGTACACCATTAACGCGGAATTCATAATGCAGGTGTGGTCCTGTTGATAAGCCGCTACTGCCAACATAGCCTATAACATCACCTTGTTGCACACGGTTACCTGCTCTTAAGCCTTTTTTATAAGCAGACATATGAGCATAAAGTGTTGTGTATTTGCCGCCATGAGATAAAATAATGGTACGGCCATAACCGCCTTTTGTACCTAGGAAACTTACTTTGCCGTCACCTGTTGCTGTGATTGGTGTGCCTGTTGCTGCGGCATAATCAACACCTCGGTGTGGTCGATTAATTTTTAATACCGGGTGTTTGCGGTTAGGGTTAAATCTGGAACTAATACGCGAAAAATGGACAGGGTTGCGGCTAAATGTTTTGCGCATACTATCGCCATTAGGTGCGTAATAACGGCTTAGCCCGGCACTATCTGTAAAACGAATGGCGCGGTGTGTTTTACCTTGATTGGTAAATTCAGCCGCTAAAATATCGCCATCAGCAATTTTCTCACCGTCTAGGTAATCTTCAGAATAAATCACCATAAAGCTATCGTTTTGACGTAAATCAAGTGAGAAATCGATATCCCAACCAAAAATATAGGCCAGCTCCATCACCAGTTTATCTGATAAACCTGCTTCAATTCCCGCTTCAAACAAGGAACTTTCAATATGACCTGATGCTTGTGTTTGGCGTGAATCTACAATACGCGTATCCATTGATGTTTGGTAGCCTTCATCTGTTGCTGTAATTGATAAAGTTTGAAGTGCTGATAGTTGTAACTCTAAGCTATCTAATGTTTTTCCTTGTTGTTCAGCTTTAAACGCGAAACGTAATAATTGACCTGGTTTAAGATTAAGCAGTGGTTTAATCTCATCACCTAATTGTGCGACATTATAAACATCCCGAGCAGATAGCCCGACACGAGGAAAGATCAGTGATAGGTTGTCACCAGACTTTACTACTAGCTCTTGCCACTCTATAGCAGGAATATTGCTTGTCGGCATCTCTGCTTCATTACTGATTACAGCTGCTCGTTGTTCTAATACTGTTAATTCAGCTTTATGTGCTAAATTTGAAATCTCTGCTTCATCTAGGGGGGAGGCATTAATTGACAGTTGAGATGAGTCTACTGCGGCTAGGGTGTTTATATTAACAGGCGTAATATTAGCAAGAGCAATATCCTGTTTAGTAACCGCAATAGTTGAGGTGGCACCATATTGAGATACCGTGTTTGACATATTCTGATTTTCAACGGGTAAGCCAGGAAGAACGAGGAGTTGAGATTGAGTCGTGTTTGTTACAGGCTTACTCATTGCTAATACTATTGATGTGATAAATATTCCAGCGAAGGTGACAAGTGATAATGCTAATAAATTACGGCGATTTCGTAATTTTGTAGCTGTATCAGAAAATAGACTAGTCCGGTTAGAAGGGCGTATCAGTCTGTTTCGTTTCATCTGTGAACTCAACTATTAAGGTAGTTAATTAGTTAATGGTGCATTCTCGCAGTATTTTCATCATAATGGAAGCCTTTGTTGATTTGTTTTATGATAATATTCGCGCAATCGAAATTTTAAGTGGAGTTAAAAATGAAATCGGTGCAAGAGTCGTTGGCAATAATACAACGTGGTGCAGAAGAGATACTGGTTGAAAGCGAACTAATTGAAAAGCTTGAAACAGGTCGCCCACTGCGTATTAAAGCGGGTTTTGATCCGACAGCTCCTGATCTTCACTTAGGTCATACGGTATTATTAAATAAGCTTAAACAATTTGAAGATTTAGGACATGAAATTTTATTTCTGATCGGTGATTTTACGGGCATGATCGGTGATCCCACTGGTAAGAACGTTACGCGTAAACCGTTAACGCCTGAACAAATACAACACAATGCCAAATCATATCAACAACAAGTCTTCAAGATTTTAGATCCAGAAAAAACAACAGTTGTGTTTAATTCACACTGGATGGATAACATGTCATCGGCTGATATGATTCGTTTGGCATCGAAGCATACCGTAGCCAGAATGCTAGAACGTGATGATTTTGATAAGCGTTATAAAGGTGGCCAAGCTATTGCGATTCATGAATTTTTATACCCTTTAATACAGGGTTACGATTCAGTTGAATTAGAAGCCGATGTTGAATTAGGCGGCACCGATCAAAAATTCAATCTATTAATGGGGCGTGAATTACAAAAAGCCTATGGCAAGCACCAACAATCAATTTTAACTATGCCTATATTAGAAGGCTTAGACGGCGTTCAAAAAATGTCTAAATCATTAGGTAACTATGTAGGCATAAATGATAGCCCCAAAGATATCTTCGGAAAACTGATGTCGATCTCTGATGATTTGATGTGGCGTTATATTGAATTACTGAGCTTTAGAAGTCTGGATGAAATTCAACAGTGGCGCAATGATGTGGCTGCCGGAACCAACCCAATCGAGATTAAAAAGAGCTTTGCCGAAGAAATTGCGGTTAGATTCCATAGCAAAGAACAAGGGCAACAAGCGCGTGAAGCTTTTGCCAATCAATTTAAAAAAGGTCAAATCCCAGATGATATTGCTGAAATAACATTAATTGTGGGAGCGGAAGGTCTGGCAATTGCCAATGTTTTAAAAGATACAGGCTTAACAGTGAGCACTTCAGAAGCGTTTAGAATGATAAAGCAAGGCGCAGTCAAAATAGATAGCCAGAAAATTGATGATAGAAACTTAGTGATAGCACAAGGAAATGAACATATTATTCAAGTGGGCAAGAGAAAATTTGCAAAGGTAATAACAGTTTAGCTTAAAGCAAAATTTATTAGGATCCTCTTGCTGTTGACTGTTTGGGAATAGCCTGTGGAATGCCCATTTTTCTTGAGGCATAATAGTCTATTATTAACCCGTTATGCTTACAAACGAAAAATAGTAATTTTACGGTGTTATTTTAATCAAGTGACAATATA
>CAYTAM010000151.1:0-4355 GCA_964435685.1 uncultured Methylophaga sp.
TATATATTAAAGTATCTGAACATATAGAGTTAAAGTAGTTCGACTTAATTAAGTTGAAAAGCATTTTTTATCCAAGTGATCTCTTGTTGAGTATTTTCTTGTACCGGCATTATGGCAATAACATCAAAACGATAATCATGATATTGATGATCCGTTTGCAGTAAATAATGTTCAGCGGTGGTAATTATCTTTACTTGTTTTCTGAGATCTACACTTTCTAATGCGCTACCAAATCGTGCATTTTTGCGGTAGCGGACTTCAATAAATACCAAGGTTTGGTGATCTTGCATAATTAAATCAATTTCACCGCGACGACAATGATAATTTTGGTCGATTAATGTAAGTTGTTGTTTCTGTAAATAGTGACACGCTAGCGCTTCTGCCTGTTTGCCAGTGATATTCATTCAAAATCTGTGACGGGTAATGCTTCAAGTATGCCTTCTTTAAATACTCCCCAATGAGGCTCACGAATAATATGACCATATTGATCGATGGATAACACGCCTGTTGCGCCGCTAAAACTTAAAGTTGATTCTCTGCTTAGGGTGTTTAGTTCAGCTATTAAGTGGTAGCTATCAGCGCCTAAAGCATAAAGACGTTTTAAGCGATTGAAACTTTCAGGTCTGCTGGTTGATAATGCCATATAAGTAGGATCAGACGTGGCTAGTCCATCAAACATCCATGAGACATCACTAATGATCACTCTATTAAGATCAATATCTTGTCGTTTATCTTGAACGCCTGTATAAGCGTGTGATGTGGCGATAATAGCTAAGCTTCCGCTACGATGAAACCTAAGCTGTGGCACTATTTGTCTTGCTTTTGCTGATCTAGCAACTAAGAAGATAAAATCAATATCTTGACGGCGGCGCGGCTCAAACTCTAAATTTCGTCTCAATGTTCGGGTTAGTTCCTGGTTGCGCTGTGTGCTTGCCACTAAGCCAAGCAGAGGCTTTATAATGTCTGAATAGTCATTCAAGGTGACATCATAGCTTGCCTGATTAAGCACTACGCCGTTATTAAGTTGCCATTGATCAATAAATGCTGCGGCGATCCGAGCACCCCAATTACCCTGTGGTGACAGCACTATCGCACGCTTAAATCCTTGGTTAAACGCATAATTAGCGGTAGCAACGGCATCATCTTCAGGTGCCAGACCAAATTGGAAAAGCTTAGTTTTTGTAGCATTGTCGGCAAGTCTATTTAAAGCTAAAACGGGCACGGGCAGTGATTCTGACTCCGCCAGTAATTGCACCGCTATTTTATCAAGTGGACCAATCACTAAACTGACATTTTTGTCTACTGCACGCTGGTATTGTTGCAAAATATTGCTAGTGCCATATTGACGATTTGTTGCCACCACTAAAAAATGTAATTGTGTATTTGATTGTGAAGTGAAATGTGCAGCGATGATACCCTCTTTAATAGCATTTGCAGCCACTTTATAAGGTCCGGAACTGGGTAATAAAATAGCAATATCAGTGATGTTTTGGGGTATTGATGTAGCTGTTGCCACACCGATATGTGGATCTCCAGATAACTGAAAAATCACAGGATCAGCGGGATGGTTAGGATAACTGCGATACCAATCTTCAACAGCAACAGCTAAGGCGTCGGAGTTTACTGGGTAAGCTTTAACAGCATAGGCTAAGGCAAACCAGCCACTATCAATAGCAGGTGGTACGCCGGGGTTAAATAAACCTAGCATTTGAGATGATAATTGCATTAATGCTCGCCATAAGTCTTGTTGGTTTTGTTCGCGCTCAGCGGCATCTAACAATGGTGCTAGTAAAATATGACTATTGGCTTTTTCTAACCAGTTTTCGGTGAGCGCATAAGCTTGAATTTGCAGTTCAACCATAGTCTTTTTTTGCATACTAGGCACTGTTTTTAAATCAAATGATTCCAGTGCGCGCAAGGCATTTTCTGCTTGCATATTGTGGAGTGCTATTTGTGCTTCTAAAATAGCGGCATCATAGTGCTGTGCGGTGCTCAATTGTTCACGGTTTATTTTAGCTAGTGTTGCTGTCGCCTGCCCCAAATCATTATTTTGCCAAAAAGCTAAGGCAGCATATAAATAAAATTGTGCCTGTTGTTCATTATTCGTTGCGGATGCTAAAATAAGATATTGTTGTGCAGCACTAGCATAATCCCCTGATTGTTCCGCTTGCTGAGCAGCAATAACTGCGGATTGATCTGGGCGTGTAGAGACAGTTGGATCTATAGGTTGACAGGCACTAAGCACAATAATACTGGCGAGTAACAATAAATAAATGGGTGAATTCATGGTTATATATCTAATATAAATTTTAATATAAGCAAACATCTTACCTGTTCAGGTATATTACGACCAGAATAGATAGTAAATAAGGCAAAAATTTGTGTCAGAAAATCAAACAGCAACACTTTATATAGTAGCCACACCTATAGGTAACCTATCCGATATTTCACAACGTGCCATTGATACTTTACAGGAGGTTGATGTGATCGCCGCAGAAGATACGCGGCATAGTGGCATCTTATTGCAACATTATGCTATTTCTACGCCGATGATTTCATTGCATGAACACAATGAGCAACAACGTAGTGAAGTATTACTGACAAGGTTGCAACAAGGTGAATCAATCGCACTGATTAGCAATGCGGGCACACCATTAATTAGCGATCCAGGTTATCGATTGGTGTCATTGGTGCGTAAGCATAATATTGGTGTTGTACCGATCCCGGGAAGTTGCGCCCTAATCAGCGCGTTATCTGCATCAGGTTTAGCATCAGACCGGTTTAGCTTCGAAGGGTTTTTGCCATCCAAACAGGGAGCACGACAACAAGCCTTGCAAGCGTTAGAAAACGAGCGTCGAACATTAATTTTTTATGAAAGCCCCCGACGATTAAAATCATGCCTGACTGATATGGTGGCTGTTTTTGGAGAAGATCGCCCTGCTTGTTTAGCGAGAGAGTTAACAAAATTACATGAAACAATTGACACCAAGCCGTTGGTAGAGTTACTTGCATGGGTAAGTGATGATAGTAACCAACAACGTGGTGAATGTGTTTTGCTGGTAGAAGGGATTAAACAACAAAAAGAAAGTAGCGAAATAGCAGTGAATCAAATGTTAACGGTATTATTGAAGGAATTACCGGTGAAGAAGGCTGCTGCAATTACAGCATCATTATTAGATGTAAGTAAAAATACCGCCTACGATATGGCATTGAAACTTAAGCAATAAACTTTGCAATACGATAAAATGTATCGAAGAGATGGTCAGACAATCGCGCTTTTAGCTAGACTAATGGTGAGGAAAGTCCGGGCTCCAATGGGCAGGGTGCCAGATAACGTCTGGAAAGCGCGAGCTTATGGCAAGTGCCACAGAAAATATACCGCCTGATTTTTTAATTAGGTAAGGGTGAAATGGTGCGGTAAGAGCGCACCGCGCGACTGGCAACAGTCGTGGCAGGGTAAACCCCACCTGGAGCAAGACCAAATAGAGGAACAGTTTGCTTGCAAACACGTGTGGCTCGCACGGTTCCTGGGTAGGTTGCTTGAGGCATGTAGCGATGCATGTCCCAGATGAATGATTGTCCTCGACAGAACCCGGCTTATCGGCCATCTCTTTTTCCTTGCTTAGCTAAACTATTCTGTGTATTCTTACTTGGTATTACTTTTTGGCAAGGACATAGTTATGCACGCCACATCTGTTACAAGTAAGGGACAAATAACGATCCCTAAACATATTCGGCAACAACTTGGCATCCGCAAGGGAAGCAAGCTAGAAGCCGCTATTGTAGGCGATCATATTGAGCTATACATTAGCCATACTCCTACTATATTATCTACAAATTCAGGCTTTGCAATGCTAAAAAGTAAGCGTAGATCCGTACCAATAGATCTTGATCCAGCAAAGGTATTATTCAGTAATGATAGGTCTTGATACTAATATTCTAGCGCGCTATTACATCCAAGATGTAGCCGATTTTGAAGCGGAAAAACAGCATAAAGTTGCCCAAAAATTAATGGAGTCAGGGCAAGTGTTAATGGTTTGCAAAACGGTTATTTTAGAGTTTGAATGGGTGATGCGGGGTTATTATCAATTTTGTTATGCTGATATTGCGGATGTTTTTCAACACTTATTATCACTTCAACATGTGAACATAGAAGATAAAATCGTAATAGAGCAAGCTGTGGCAAATTACCAATTTGGCTTTGATTTTGCTGATGCACTCCATCATGCTAGTTATAAAGAGTGTGCAACGATTGCTTCTTTTGATAATAAAAAATTTGCAAAGCGTAGCCAAGATATGGGGCTAACACCTTCAGTTATCGTACCAAAATAAGTTAGGTGGTTGCTTGAGGCAAA
>CAYTAM010000152.1:0-4279 GCA_964435685.1 uncultured Methylophaga sp.
GGTTTTCTAGCTTTTGGTCTGAATTTTACAGATTGAATGATTATGGGTATATACCTAAAATACTTGAAGATGCAGGTTTCAGAGCTTAGCACGAAGGTTAGAACAAGGCGCAATGCGCGGGCACAAAAAATATGCTCCTCGGCAACTGCTCCTGCGTTGCTCTACTAAGTGACTATGGTGTCAAATATTAATTATTTAGCATGATTAAGCTCCCATTTAACACCGTCTCGCAGCATAGAGTTTAAGATCACAATCATCTTTCTGACACAGGCAATCAGTGCGACTTTTTTGGGTTTTCCATCACTGACTAATTGCGATAGTGATACGAATTCAAGTATTAGGTGTTAATACGAAAGACAAATAACAAAAAAAGAGGTAACCTAGAAACGGTTACCTCTAAGCTAACAAGAGAGAAAAACTGGAAATGAAACCAGTTTTACAAATATACAGGCGAAGATGATGCCAACATTAAAAGTTGATCTCTAGAAAGCCTGTGTGACTAACGGTTTTTACCCCATCAAGTAGATGACTATAATATATAATTAATCATAATTCCTGCTGCAACCGCTGAACCAATAACGCCTGCTACATTGGGACCCATTGCATGCATTAATAAGAAGTTGTGAGGATCAGCTTCCAGCCCTAATTTATTTGAAACTCGCGCCGCCATAGGTACAGCAGAGACACCGGCGGAGCCGATTAGTGGATTAATTCCACCACCAAATTTATTCATGATTTTTGCCATAATGACACCTGAAGCAGTACCAATAGAGAATGCAACCAGTCCGAGGATTATAATAGCAAGTGTTGTCAAGTCTAAAAATGACTCGGCACTTAGTTTTGAGCCTACAGCCAACCCTAAGAAAATAGTGACGGTGTTAATGAGTGAGTTTTGCGTAGTATTACTAAGGCGATCCACCACGGCACATTCTTTCATTAAATTACCGAAACAAAACATACCTAATAGTGCTGCAGCACCGGGAAGTAAAAATGCAACTAAGACTAGCAATACTAGCGGGAAAATAATTTTCTCACGATGTGACACTTCACGCTGTTGTACCATTTTAATCTTACGTTCTGCTTCGGTGGTTAATGCACGCATAATGGGAGGTTGGATCAGTGGTACTAACGCCATATACGAATACGAAGCTACGGCAATGGCACCTAATAAATCAGGTGCTAGCTTACTGGCAACATAGATGGATGTGGGGCCATCAGCTCCCCCGATGATCCCTATTGCAGCTGCATCTGCAAGGCTGAAATCCATAATACCGAAGTATGATAATAAAACTGCACCCATTAAGGTGGCAAAAATACCAAATTGAGCCGCGGCTCCTAAAAACAATGTTTTAGGGTTTGCAAGTAGCGGCCCAAAGTCTGTCATTGCACCTACCCCCATAAATATAAGTAGTGGGAATACGGTGCTTTCTATGCCAATGGTATAGAACATATGCAAAAAGCCACCAACTTCAGCTAAACCAGCGCCGGGTATATTGGCTAAGACGCCGCCAAAGCCAATAGGCACAAGTAACAGAGGCTCAAAGTTCTTGTTTATTGCAAGATAGAGTAACAACATGCAAATCGAAATCATAAAACCTTGTCCAAGTGTTATTTGATATAGACCGGTGTTGTGCCATAACTGTACTAGTTGTTCCATATTTAAAACTCTTTATGCAATTGAGACAAGTGGATCGCCGACTTTAACAGCGTCTCCAGGTTTAACTGAAATGGATGAAATGGTGCCTGCTCTTTCAGCGACAACTTGTGTTTCCATTTTCATCGCTTCAAGGACAACAAGCACATCGCCCTCTTGTATTTGCTGTCCCACGGCGACCTCAACCTTCCATATACTGCCTGATAATGGTGCTGTAACAGGCTCGCCAGCAGATACTGGAGCAGCAATAGCAGGGGCAGGTGATGTTGAAATATTGCTAATATCACCACCTTCACTTACCTGAACCACATAGCTGTGACCGTTTACTGCAATGGTATACACTTCTTCGTCACTGGGTAATCGTGAGGCGGCTTCGGCCGCCGCTTGTGTTGGGATAGGCTCAAAGGCAGCGGGATTATTACGATTTTCTAAAAACTTAAGTCCGACTTGAGGAAATAATGCATAGGTTAATATATCATCTACCTCACGCTCACCCTCTTCAAGTTGAATAGCTCTGGACTCAGCTAATTCTCGTAATTCTACTGTAAGCTTATCCATTTCTGCTTCAATTAAATCAGCGGGGCGACAAGTAATAACATTATCACCATTAAGTACAGATTGTTGTAACTCAGTATTAAATGGGGCAGGGGCTGCACCATATTCGCCTTTTAAGACACCAGCAGTTTCTGTAGTAATCGTTTTATAACGCTCATTGGATAAAACATTTAACACTGCTTGGGTGCCAACAATTTGTGATGTAGGTGTGACCAGCGCAATAAAGCCCAAATCTTCACGAACACGAGGGATCTCAGTCAACACCTCGGCAAATCGGTCACTTGCCCCTTGCTCACGAAGCTGACTTTCCATATTGGTCAGCATGCCACCCGGTACTTGTGCATCAATAATACGCGCATCAACACCTTTTAAGGAACCTTCCCATGGTGCATATTTTTTACGAACTTCACGGAAGTAATCTGCAACTTCTGCTAACAGTGTGGTATTTAAGCCGGTAGCACGTTCACTTTCTTCAAATATTGACACGATGGTTTCAGTTGCTGAATGACCGTATGTCATCGACATGGTTGAAATAGAGGTATCGACATTATCTATGCCCGCCTCAACAGCTTTTAGAATGGAGGCTGTAGAAAACCCTGTGGTTGCATGCGCATGCAACTGTATAGGAATATCAATAGCTTGCTTTAAACTTTTCACTAACTCAAAAGCAGTGTAAGGCTTCAGTAAGCCCGCCATATCTTTAATACATAAAGAGTGTGCGCCCATATCTTCAAGGCGCTTAGCTAAATCAATCCAGGTAGTAAGATCATGAACTGGGCTTACTGTATATGACAGTGTACCTTGAGCATGGCGATCGTTTTCTGCGACAGCCTTAATGGCTGTTTCAAAGTTGCGAGAATCATTCATTGCATCAAACACGCGGAACACATCAACACCATTAATAGCGGCACGTTCAACAAATTTACGCACCACATCATCAGCATAGTGGCGATAGCCTAATAAGTTTTGACCTCGCAATAGCATTTGTTGAGGTGTATTAGGCATAGCTTCTTTTAAGCTACGGATCCGGTGCCATGGATCTTCACCTAAATAGCGAATACATGAATCAAAGGTGGCGCCGCCCCAAGTTTCAACTGACCAATAGCCAATTTGATCCAGTTTGTCTGCAATAGGGAGCATATCCTCTAAGCGTAACCGAGTTGCAAATAATGATTGTTGTGCATCACGTAATACAACATCAGTGATGCCTAGTGCTTGTTTAGATTTAGCCATACTTGAAGAGTCTTCTAGATAGTTGTTTACAGGGACATTATTCGTTATTTATTGCGCGAGCGGTGTTTATGAACAGCGGCAGATACTACTGGGATTATAGTTTCATCATTCGCTAAATTGGCAGCCGGATCTTGGTTAGCAAGCGAGTCATGTTGCGGTATATAGGTAGCAGGTGAGGCTATACCTTCATCAGGAATAACGCCTACATTTTTTTCGTATTTAGTAATTAATTTTGACATCAATGATGTTGCAGAAACTAACACTGTTAAAAAGACAAAAACAAAGCCCATCCCATATAGCATAAGTGTTACACCTTCACTCAATAAGCTAGATTGTTCCATTTGCGCCCCCTTTTTGACTTAAAAACCACAAAGCTAATAGACTATTATATCATCTTTTAAGCCAGCTTTAACTTTTAGTTATACAATTAATACAGGATGGGGAGAAATTTTACGATGATAGCTAGCGCAACAGATTTTTGGTTTTTACCTTTGGGTGGTACCGGTGAAATAGGCATGAACATGAATTTGTATGGTCACAATGGACAGTGGCTGATGGTTGATTGTGGTGTAACATTTGAGAAAAATACTGATATTGATGGTGAGCAGATAAGTAGCACTAGACCTAATATTCAAATGGCCGATCCTGCTTTTATTAGTGAACGTCGTGGATCATTAGCTGGGCTTGTTATCACACATGCCCATGAAGATCATATTGGTGCCGTACCTTAATTTATGGGACCAATTACGTTGTCCTATTTATACCACCGTATTTACTGCTGAAATATTGCGTCGAAAATTAGTCAAAGTAGGGCTAGGAGCTTGTCCGAGAATAGAG
>CAYTAM010000153.1:0-4259 GCA_964435685.1 uncultured Methylophaga sp.
GATTATCGCAGCGGGATCTTATCCGAGAAAGCCAGAAAACATTGCTATCGATCATGAACATATTTTTGATAGTGATTCAATTCTATCGATGTTGTATCTCCCTTCCAGTTTAACGGTATTAGGTAGTGGCGTAATTGCCAGTGAATATGCGTCCATTTTTCAGGCTTTAGGCGTTAAAGTAACGATGATAGATCGCTATCCTACACCACTAGGTTTTCTAGATAGTGATATGATCGATACCTTTGTTAAGGCCTTTAAGAATATGGGCGGCACATGGATGGGCAATCAAAATGTAGCAAAGGTGCATTGGGATGATATCAGTGAGGTTGTGGTCGAATGTGCTGATGGTACGATTGTGCGAAGCCAGAAGCTATTGTGTGCCGCAGGCAGGCTGGCTAATATTGATGGTCTGCAACTTGAGAATGCCGGTTTATCACTTAATGAGCGAGGCTTGATTAGTGTTGATGAAAACCTTTGTACAGAGGTTGAAAATATCTATGCCACAGGCGATGTGATTGGCCCACCATCATTAGCCTCTGCTTCGATGGAGCAAGGAAGGCGCGCTGCGTGTAATGCGCTGGGTATAGAAATTGGTTCGATGAGTCAGTTGATCCCCGCTGGAATTTACTCGATACCTGAGCTTTCATCGGTAGGTTTGACTGAAAAACAGGCTCGCGAGCAACATGGCGATATCATTGTAGGCACTGCTAAATTTGCAGAAGTAGCACGAGGTCAAATTTCAGGTAATACCGAAGGCATGTTAAAAATTGCTGCAGATCCACAAGGTAAAAAAATTCTGGGTGTAATGCTGGCTGGTGAAGGTTCAACAGAAGTGGTACATATAGGTCATATGGCGATGTTATGTGGTGCTGATGTTGATATTTTTGTTGAAAGTACTTTTAACTTTCCCACATTAGCAGAGGCTTATCGGATAGCGGCATTGGAAATTTTGGCAAAACGAGCATAACACCCAGTTATGGCTTTTAGCGGATAATTATTGGCTAAAACAGCCAGCTAGTCGGATTGGGATGAGCTACTTGCGTATCTAAATATTTGAAGCCTTTTACGCAGCGAATGATATACCAAACAGCAACAAAGAGTAATACTAACGCACCGATCAAGATGAATAACAATAAGATACCTATGGAGGCGTAAAGAAAGCCAATCCAAAAAGTACGAATTTGAAATTGATAATGGCTTCGCAGCCATTCTGGTGCATCATTTTTATTTACATAGGCCATGATTACGCCAATGATATTGACAAAAGGAATAAATATACCCACTAAATAAAGGATATAAATCAGTTTTGGCGTTGATGTGTTTGTGGGAGTATCTGCCATATTATTTCAATAATTTAGTGAGTAGAGTTTCATAGATATTAGATAGTATGTCAAGATCCGCTACTGAGACGCACTCGTCAATCTGGTGGATGGTAGCGTTAAGTGGCCCTAATTCAATTACTTGTGCGCCGGTAGGCGCAATAAAGCGTCCATCGGATGTGCCGCCGGAGGTGGATAATTCTGTTGGATATCCCGTTGTAGATTTAATGGCAGATTGTACTGCATCAACTAAAGTACCGCTAGCAGTACGAAAAGGCTTGCCTGATAATTGCCATGATAGATCATAGTTTAGACCATGTTTGCCTAACACCGCTTGCACTTGCTGCTGTAATTGTTCATGGGTAACTTCAGTTGAATAGCGGAAGTTAAAAATGACTTCTGCGGTTCCAGGAATTACATTGGTTACGCCTGTGCCAGCATTGATATTTGAGATTTGGAAGCAGGTAGGAGGGAAGTCCTCATTACCTTGATCCCACTCAATACTGCAAAGTTCAGTTAATACGGGTGTGAGCAAGTGGATCGGGTTTTCAGCGAGGTGAGGGTAAGCAATATGCCCTTGTTTACCATTGATGGTTAAACGACCATTCATTGAGCCACGACGGCCATTTTTAACCACATCGCCTACTTTATCCGTGCTGGTAGGTTCACCGACAATGCACCAATCTATTTTTTCACCACGTGCCTCTAATGTTTCAATCACTTTAACAGTGCCACCTGTGGCAGGCCCTTCTTCATCGCTAGTGATTAAAAAAGCGATGCTACCGTTATGGTCGGGCGTTTCCGCAATAAAACGCTCGCAAGCAGTGACAAAGGCGGCAATACTGCCTTTCATATCTGCTGTGCCACGTCCATAGAGTAAACCATCACGAATAACGGGCTCAAAAGGAGGTGATGTCCAGCTTTCTTCTGGCCCCGTGGGCACAACATCAGTATGACCAGCAAAAGCAAGAACAGGTGATTGGGTACCTCTACGCGCCCAGATATTGTCAGTGTCACCAAAACGTAAATGTTCGATAGTAAAACCGATTGCGATAAGTCTATCAGCCAACAGTTGCTGACAACCAAAATCTTCGGGTGTCACACTTGGGCGGCTAATAAGATCTTTGGCAAGTTCTAGCGTAGTTGACATGGTTAGTTCTCAGTAATTATTTAGTGAATTTAGCGGCGTAGTCTGCTTCTGTGAATCCTACCATACAGCCAGAATTATCACATATGGGTCGTTTTATTAAAGTCGGGTTTGCTAACATAAATTCAACAGCAATAGCTTGATCGAGCTGATCTTTCCGCGGATCGTCTAACTGCTTCCATGTGGTACTGCGTTTATTAAGTAAAACTTCCCATGAAACAGATCCTAACCATTTATCAATTATAGCTTCATCTAAGCCATCAACACGAAAGTCATGAAATTGAAAATCAACCTTATTAGCTTCACACCAACGACGTGCTTTTTTGACGGTATCGCAATTTTTAATGCCGTATAAAATAGTCATTGCTATGCATTTTCAGCTTGTATTGCTTCTAGTAGACTTAAAATTCGGTGGGCAGCATTAATGCATTCTTCTATTGGTGCGACTAATGCCATCCTGATTCTATTTTTGCCAGGATTACCGTTGTCAGTATCTCGAGCTAAAAAACTACCGGGTAATACAGTGACGTTTTGTTCATCAAATAAGCGGCGAGCAAACTCAGTGTCTGAAATAGGTGTTTCAGCCCATAAATAGAAACTGGCTTCAGGCAAACTGACATTCATTTTTCGCCTTAAAATAGCTAAAACAGCATCAAACTTGTCACGATATTGTTTGCGATTGTAGATGACATGATCTTCATCTTGCCAAGCAACTATCGATGCCGACTGGGTAGCAGGCGGCATCGCACTGCCATGATAGGTACGGTAACGTAAGAAGTCTTTTATAATATTGGCATCACCGGCAACAAAACCACTACGTAGTCCAGGTGTATTTGAACGTTTTGACAAGCTGTGGAAAATCATGCAGTGACTAAAATCGGTATAGCCCGCTTTGACTGCCGCTTCCAATAAACCGACTGGCGGCTGTGATTCATCAATATAGATTTCTGAATAACATTCATCCGAGGCAATGATAAAGTCATGTTTATGTGCTAACTCGATCAGCATAGTTAATGTAGCTTGATCAATTACTGCACCAGTTGGATTGCTAGGACTACACAAATACAATAATTGGCAACGATCCCATATATCATCACTGACGGCAGAAAAATCAGCAATAAAGTTATTATCTGCATCGCAATTTAGGAAATAAGGTTCAGCCCCCGCTAAAATTGCCGCACCTTCATAGATTTGATAAAACGGGTTAGGCATGACCACTAACGGTTTTTGTTGATCTGAATCCACAACGGCTTGGGCAAAAGAAAATAATGCCTCACGCGTGCCGTTTACGGGCAGTATATGCCGAGTAGCTTGAATGTAGCCTGTTAACTGAAAACGATTACCTAACCATTTTTCTATAGCAAGTCGAAGCTCAAGTGACCCCATGGTGGTCGGATAATTAGACAAGCCATGCATATGCTCAATAACGGCTTCGGCAATAAACCCCGGTGTAGGATGTTTAGGCTCACCAATCGATAGAGTAATATGATTTAAATGCTCAGGCGGTGTGCATCCTGCTTTAAGCTGAGCAAGCTTTTCAAATGGGTAGGGATATAATCTTGCCAGTTCAGGGTTCATTAATATAGTTTAAGGTTGCGTAAAAACCGACTAGTATAGCGGGTTATTTGAAATTCTTAAATAATAGAGACCTATGCATGAACAAAAATAGCTATAATTCGACATCTTGTTAGCCAAAACCTGCATCTTCAAGTAATTTGGGTATATACCCGTAATCATCCAATCTGTAACAATAGACCAAAAGCTAGAAAGCCAGTACTGCGTTACAATGCTTG
>CAYTAM010000154.1:0-4231 GCA_964435685.1 uncultured Methylophaga sp.
CGATAAATTAGCCGCCATTGATGGTTACACCGCGCGTAGTCGTGCCGGTAGATTGTTACATGGTTTAGGTTTTTCTGGAGAGCAAGAAAATCTGCCTGTTACTTCTTTTTCTGGTGGTTGGAGAATGCGGTTGAATTTGGCACAAGCTTTAATGTGTCGTTCTGATTTATTATTGCTTGATGAACCGACTAACCATTTAGATTTAGAAGCGGTGTATTGGTTGGAAGAATGGTTACGCAATTATCAAGGTACTTTAGTGTTGATCTCACATGATCGTGATTTTCTTGATCGTGTGGTGACCCAAGTGGTGCATATTGAACAACAAGGCATGAAGGCATACAGCGGAAACTATTCGGCATTTGAATTAGCGCGAGCAGAACATTTAGCGCATCAGCAAGCGGCGCATAATAAACAGCAGCGTGAAATTGCTCATATTCGACAGTTTGTTACCCGTTTTAAAGCGCAGGCTACTAAAGCGAAACAAGCACAAAGTCGCATCAAAGCATTGGAGCGTATGGAGTTAATTGCCCCCGCTCATGTTGATTCGCCTTTTCATTTTAGTTTTTATCCGCCGACACGATTGACGGCGCCGCTAATAAGCTTAGATAAAATAGCGGTGGGTTATAACGAACAGCCGATTATTTCAGGGGTGAAATTATCATTAGCACCGGGCGATCGTATTGGTTTGTTAGGACCTAACGGCGCAGGTAAGTCGACCTTAATAAAACTAATTGCAGGTGAGTTGCCACCTTTGCAAGGCAAGCGCAAAGAAGCTAAAGATATTAAAATAGCCTATTTTGCACAGCATCAATTAGAGCAGTTAATATTGGATGAAAGTCCGCTACAGCACTTGCAACGACTAGATAGGCAAGCATCTGAAGCAGATTTACGTAAATTTATTGGTGGTTTTGGTTTTCATGGTGATGATGCGCTTGCGGCTGTATCACCATTTTCAGGTGGTGAAAAAGCACGCTTGGTGTTGGCATTGTTGGTTTATCAAAAACCAGCGGTATTATTATTAGATGAGCCGACCAATCACCTTGATTTAGAAATGCGCTTGGCGTTGACCTTGGCGTTACAAGATTTTGAAGGTGCATTGGTGGTGGTGTCACATGATCGGCATTTATTACGCACGGTGGCTGATGAACTGTGGTTAGTTTCTAATGGCAAAGCAGACGTGTTTGATGGTGATTTAGATGATTATCGTCAGTGGTTGTTGAATAAGGATAAAGTGGTCAAGCTGGTTAATGAAGCAAACACAATAACTAAAAAGAAAGTGGATCGACGGGTAGCGGCAGAAGCGAGACAGAAATTACAACCGTTACGAAATGCCGTTAAAAAATCTGAACAAAAGATGGAAAAAGCACAGATACAATTAGATGCAGTAGAAGAGAAATTGGCAGACAATAATTTGTATACAGAAAGTGAAAAAGATCAGTTAAAGGCTTTGTTATTAGAGCAAGGTAATTTAAAAGCAGCATTAGAACAAGCTGAAATGGCTTGGTTTGAAACCAGTGAAGTATTAGAAGAGGCACAGAGTTAAACGTGGCATTATTATCATTAAAACAATTAACCGTGAGTTTTGGCGGTCCTAATTTATTAGACAAGGTAGATTTTCAGCTTGATCGAGGCGAGCGGGTTTGCTTAGTCGGCCGTAATGGCGCTGGTAAATCAACACTAATGAAAGTAATCGCGGGTGATATTACGCAAGATTCGGGTGAGGTTGTCGGCCAAGGTTTAAATATTGCACGTTTAGAACAAGAAGTGCCAGATGGTACAAACGGCAGTGTGTTTGATGTGGTTGCACAAGGTTTGGGTGATATTGCACCATTATTGATTAACTACCATCATGTCATTCATCAATTAGAAACAGATAGCTCAGACAAGGTATTAGCCGCTTTAGAAAAAGCGCAACATGAATTAGAAGCTGTTGATGGCTGGTCGGTCGAACAAAAAGTAGAAGCCGTTATTTCGCGCTTGTCATTAGATGCAGATATGGAATTTACGGCACTTTCAGGCGGAATGAAACGCCGTGTATTATTAGCCCAAGCGTTAGTCAAAGAGCCTGATGTATTATTGCTTGATGAACCTACAAATCACTTAGATATCGCTTCGATTACGTGGTTAGAAGAGTTCCTGAAAAATTATGAAGGCACATTGTTGTTTATCACCCATGATCGTATGTTCTTGCAATCATTGGCAACACGGATCATTCAGATCGATCGTGGCAAATTGGTGAGCTTTCCCGGTGATTATACCAATTTCTTAGTACGCCGTGAAGCATTGTTAGATGAAGAGGCACAGCAAAATGCCCTATTCGATAAAAAATTGGCACAAGAGGAAGTATGGATCCGCCAAGGGATTAAAGCCCGCCGCACCCGTAATGAAGGCCGTGTTCGAGCACTAGAGCAACTGCGTCGTGAACGTGGTGCGCGCCGAGAAGTGCTGGGTAAAGTGAAGATGCAATTGCAGGATGCCGATCGCAGTGGCAAATTGGTCGTTGAGGCGGAAGCTGTCGGTCAAAGCTACGGTGGAAATGTACTGTTTAAAGATTTTAATAGCGTTATTCAACGTGGCGATAAGATTGGTCTGATCGGCCCGAATGGTTGTGGAAAAACGACTTTATTATCAATTCTGCTAGGGCGAGCTAAGCCTGAGTTTGGTACCGTTAAGCTAGGAACTAAAATTGAGGTAGCCTATTTTGATCAACTACGAAGTCAATTAGATGAAGAGGTCAGTGTGGTTGATAATGTTGGTCAGGGTAAGGATTTTGTCACTATCAACGGTGTAGACAAACATGTCATGGGGTATTTGCAAGACTTCTTGTTTACTCCAGAGCGGGCGCGGACACCGATTAAATCACTATCAGGTGGTGAACGTAATCGTCTGTTATTAGCTAAGCTATTCACCGAGCCTGCTAACTTATTGGTAATGGATGAACCTACCAATGATCTTGATGCTGAAACTTTGGATTTGTTAGAAGATTTATTGATGAATTACAAAGGAACACTCTTGCTAGTGAGCCATGATCGTTCATTTTTGAATAATGTCGCGACCAGTACCATTGTGTTTGATGATGACGGTGAAGTGCGTGAATATGTTGGTGGTTATGACGATTGGCTGCATCAACGGGCACAAGATAAGCGGGTGCAAATATCGACTAAAGGTAAAGTAAAACCCATCGCTAAAAAAGTGAATAAGAAGTCGTCATTGACCTATCAAGAGCAGCTGGATTTAGATGTATTGCCGAAAGAAATTGAGCAGCTTGAGCTACAGCAGAGCGAGCTGCACAATAAAATAAGTGATGCGGGTTTCTATCAACAAGCCACTGACAAACAAGCTAAGACCCAAGATGCGTTAGCACAACTTACATCTGAATTAGAAACTATGTATGAACGCTGGGATATATTAGAGGCAAAACGAGAAGGTTAATGACTCAAGTTGACCCCCGTATTCTGTTTGAACAACAAAGTGACGATGGTGATATTCGGGTCTGGCATCAATATGATCGGCGCTGGTTAGAATTTAATGATGGCTTGATTCAGTCTGAAATAATATTAAACATGCCTGAAATATTACCCTTAGTGCTTAATCGTGCCATGTTGGCGGGCATGCTATTTGTTGAACTGCCAAAATGCGTATTATTAGCGGGTGTGGGTGGTGGCACAACCGCGCGCTATTTTTCGGCTTGTTTTACTGATGTTGCAGGTGATGCGGTCGAAGTATCCGAAGTGATCAGCCATATTGCTACAGATTTTTTTGAATTCCCAAGTCATAAAAATTGGCAACTTATAACGGAAGATATTGCTAACTACGTGCAGCACTGCCAGCAAAAATATGATTTGATAGTGATTGATATTGCTGTAGACCAAACAACACCTAGCTGGATTGTTGAGCGGAAATTTCTACAAAAATGTCGTTCACTACTGACTCAAAATGGTCAATTATCGTTAAATTTACTGGTGGATGATGAAAATGATTTTATGCGCGATTTATCGGTGATTAGAGAAGTATTTGATCGAAAAACAGCCTGTTTATCGTTAGCTAACCATCGGAATACCGTTATCTTGGCATTTAATAATCAGCCTCAACAATTACCAAAGGAGTGGGATAAACACGTATCAAAACTTGAATCACTCTGGGGTTTAGAATTCGGCGAATTTTACCAGCAAATGTTAAAGGATAACCCTACTGATAGTGGTATATTCTAGTTACAATGCTCACGAGTATA
>CAYTAM010000155.1:0-4230 GCA_964435685.1 uncultured Methylophaga sp.
GTAAAGCCTTGTATTTTATTGCTTTTTATCATAAGTTTAAGTGTTTTTATACCATAAATATAATAAGGATGCTACTGTACTAAAGGGCTGTAGTGGCATTATTGATCGGTTTGTTATGGTTTTTCCGTGTTATTGCTCACGCTTTCTAATAATAATAGTTCTATTCTCTGTAAGCGTTGTTCTATTTTTTGCATTTCTGTTGCTTGTTGTTGATCTTGTTGCCCTTGTTGATGCTCTGCCTGCTCTTTTTGCATCACATCTAAAATTACTCCTATCATCATATTAAGGAATACAAAAGCGGTTAGAAAGATAAAACTTAAATAGAAGATCCAGCTAAGCGGATGTTCTACCATGGTTTCATACATTATATCGGTCCAGTCTTCAAAGGTAACCACCCTAAACAGGGTAAGCATTGCGATAGAAATATTACCCCATAATGCTGGGTTTATGTCATCAAAAACAAAGCTGCCCGCCGCAGCATAGATATAAAAAATAATAAACATCATTAAAACGATATAGCCCATACGCGGTAATGACTTAATCAGCGCGCCTATTAAAACCCGGAGTTCTGGGATCATCGATATTAAGCGTAATACTCTAAAGATCCGCAATAAACGCGCAAGTAGAACTGTTTCATTGCCATCAATGGGAATTAAACTCACGGTGACAATGATAAAATCAAATATATTCCAGCCTTTTTTGAAAAAATCAAAAAAGCGGGGTTCGGCAATGAGCCTGATAATAATCTCTGTTAAGAAAAAAACCGTAATAAACATATCTAGCCATGAAATAGCAATGCTCATAGTGCTACCAATTTCATAGGTTTTTGCACCCGTTACTAATGCCGAAAATACGATTATGGTGATAACCATAAGTTCAAATAGTTTATTTTGGTGTAATTTAAATAATTTCTTTTTTAATGAATTAACGGTGGTAGACATAATGATCTCAAATAAAAAGTGAAATTTTAATCCTCATACCCAAAATTCAGTGTAGGATTAACGCTATTATAATTTTTAAGTAAGCAAGGTGTGAGCATGCCCATACAACAAACCTTAGTTGATGAAATTGAAGTATTACTTCGCTACAACCTGGATAGTACACAAGAAGGTATTAAAGTACATCATACGGCACGGGAAGGCTTAATAACAGCTGCACAACGTTTGCATGAAAAAGGTCTGGTCGATAGCTCTGATGGGGGTTATTTAACTGATTTAGGTCATGAGGCGGCAGAACATACCCAAGCTGCTTTACGAATTTTAACCTCCTCTCAGTGAGAATATTACTTTCTTTGGTAAACAATAAAGCTATAAGGATATTCGTTGTTATTGTCTGCTGAATGATCCTCTCTACTTAGTTGAAACCAATCATCGCGCTGCCACTCTGGAAACCAAGTGTCACCCGCTAAATCAGTATCAACCAAGGTTAAATAAAGCCTATCTGCTTTCGGAAGTAATTGGGTATATAATGATGCTCCTCCCATCACCATAACTTCATCTGCATCCGCTGAGCTTGCAACCTGTAATGCTTGATCAATTGAATGAACCACAGTACAACCCTCTGCTTTATAATCTAACTTTTTAGTGACAATAATATTTTGTCTACCTGGTAAAGCTCTACCAATAGACTCATGGGTGTTCCTTCCCATAATAAGCGGTTTTCCCATGGTTACTTTGCGGAAATAGCATAGATCTGCTGATAAATACCAGGGTAAATCATTTTCTTTACCGATTAATCCCTGCTGATCAGTTGCTACAATAAGTGATACTTTCATAATATTTACCTTAAAATAACTAAAATATAATAACATTGGTATAACAAAGAGATAAACACTATCATAAGCTGTGGATAACTTTTGTTGTGGATAAGTCTGCTAGTTACCCACAATAAAAACAAGATAATCTACAAATTTATAAACTCATTAATTACAATTAATTCATTGATTTTAAATAAAATTTTTAACTTATACACATATCAACTGACATTAATCAACAACAACATAATCTTTTAAATATAGTTATAATTAGTTAATGACTTTAATTCTTCACATCGCTATTCCTTGTCCTGTGCGAACACTTTTTAATTATGCCAGTATAGATTCAAAAATAACGATTACCGCTGGAATGCGCGTTGTTGTTTCTTTTAGATCTAGAAAATTAATAGGCATTGTTACTAAAATAGCAGTAGCAACTTCTGCAGAGCAAATATCAAAATTAAAAACTATTGAACAGGTTTTGGATAAACAAACACTTATCCCTGCTATATCTTTAGAACTGATCCAATGGGTAAGTGATTATTATCATCATCCTATCGGTGAATGTTTTCAAGCTGCTCTTCCTAAAAATTTACGCCAAACTAACCCCGCTTATTTAAAAACAGAATCTTTTTGGTATTTAAATAAAGATGAAGATCATAAAAAGTTAGCTAAAAAACAACAGCACATTATTGCTTATTTAAAAAACTATCCAAAAGGTCAATCACAACAACAAATTTACCAACAACTAGGATCGTGCCTTTCTTCATTAAAGAGCTTGCAACAAAAAAATATTATTCAACAAGATCAACGTGTAAAACGAATACTAATGTCTTGTGAAACCCAGCCTTCTCATCTGTTATCAGAGCAACAGCAAAAAGTGGTTGATACGGTATGGCAAGCTAATAACAGCTTTAGCCCTTTTTTATTGAATGGTGTTACTGGCAGTGGTAAAACAGAAGTATATATTCAGTTAAGCCAAAAAATAGTGAACCAAGGTAAACAGGTGTTGATCCTTATTCCTGAAATAAGTTTAACTACACAGTTTGTCGAACGCTTTCGGCAGCATTTAGCTGCAAATATTGTAGTGTTAAATTCATCAGTTTCAGATGGCAACCGGAAACAAGGATGGTTATTAGCTAAGGAAGGTTTGGCTGATATTGTGATTGGTACACGATCCGCTGTTTTTACGCCACTAAAAAATATCGGTTTAATCATTATTGATGAAGAGCATGATAATTCCTATAAACAACAAGATGGTCTGCGTTATCATGCGCGAAGTGTTGCTTTAATTCGTGCCCAAAAAGAAGCTATTCCTATCGTTTTAGGTAGTGCTACGCCTTCATTGGAAAGTCTTTACAATGTAGAGTGGAAACGGTATCAATTATTAACGCTAACAATGCGGGCGACGGGGGCAAGCTTACCTAAGATAAAAATCATTGATAGTAATGGCCCTACCGCAGAGAGTGGTATTTCTAGTATTTTATATAAGGCGATTGAAAAACAAATAGGCTTAGGTAATCAAGTTTTACTCTTTATTAACCGCCGTGGTTTTGCTCCGGTTTTAATGTGCCATGATTGTGGTTGGCAAGCAATATGTACATCGTGTGATGCTAAGATGATTGTGCATCAACAGCGCAATATTTTAATGTGCCACCACTGTGGGTTAATTCATCGCTTAATTAAACACTGCCCTAGTTGTAAAAAAGTGGAATTGAATACCTATGGCGTGGGTACACAGCAATTAGAACAAACCCTGAAAAAATATTTTGCTGATACCCCGGTGATTAGAATTGATCGTGACTCTACTCAAAAGATCAATGCCTTTGCTGATATTGTGGAGGAAATTCAACAAGGTGGGGCTAAAATACTAGTGGGCACCCAAATGTTAGCTAAAGGTCATGATTTTCATAATGTCACTTTAGTTGGGGTTATGGATGCTGATCAAGGTTTATTTAGTGCTGATTTTCGGGCAACAGAAACCTTAGCTCAACTTATTACGCAAGTAACGGGAAGAGCTGGTCGAGGTGAAAAGTCAGGAGAAGTTTTTATACAAACTAGCCAGCCTAATAATGAATTTTGGCAAGATTTAATTGGCCAAGACTATAATTATATCGCTAAAAAGATATTAAAACAACGGCAACAGCTGGTAATGCCGCCGGTAGGAGTATTATGTATTATTAGAGCCGAAGATCAGCAACAGTCACTGCCCATGCAATTTTTAACGGAAGTATTAATATTATTAAATAAAAATAAGCAGCAACAAGTGACGGTATTAGGTCCTGTGCCAGCAATAATGGAAAAGCGAGCAGGGCGTTATCGAGCGCAGTTATTACTATCTTCACCACAACGAAAACCTATTCATCAATTATTAGATTACACAATAGACACTATTTCAAAACTAAAATTAGCGCGAAAAGTAAGGTGGTCAATTGATATTGATCCTGTTGATTTGAGTGTATAAGTTTAGGAAAATA
>CAYTAM010000156.1:0-4218 GCA_964435685.1 uncultured Methylophaga sp.
AATGATTTGACCAACTAAGACCTTTAAGTTGGGCTGAATATTATGGCTAATCAGGAAAAGCTATATACCCGTGATCATTCAAATTGCAGGTTTTTATCACTCATACTGAATGCGCTAACTGCGTTATTATAGTGAGCAATAGACAAGAAATAGCTCCTCGGCAACTACTCCTGCATTGCTCTATTAAGTTACATCCATGTAACGATGCATTTCTTGCATACACTCCATCCGTGGAGATAAGCGACTATTACATCACTCACGCCTTGCTAGCGCAGCCATTATGGGCGCTAAAAAACCGCAATTTTAATGGTCACGGGTATAAATATGAAGTATAGGAATTTTTCCTATACTACTTCAGCATCATGTTCTGCTATTATCTATATCGTACCATTAAACCGATTAATAATTATAAGAGTGAGAGAGTTGCAGATTATGAATTTACCCTATAAACGATCATTATTATCTATAATAATAATGAGTGCAGTGACAGCAACAGCTGTTTCAGCAGAAGATATTATTAAACTTGCAGATATCGAAGTTATCGGCACCACGCCATTGCATGGTATTGGCTTACCCGCCGATCAAATTGCTAGCAATGTGCAATCTGCCACAGCAGCAGATATTGCAGAGAACCAGGGTCTAGATATTACTGATTTTATGAACAAGACTTTTGGCAGTGTCACTATTAACTCTGCCCAAAATAATCCTTTCCAGCCAGACTTGCAATTCCGTGGTTTTACTGCTTCTCCTTTGGTAGGTAATTCTCAAGGGATCTCAGTTTACATGGATGGTGTCAGGGTTAATGAACCCTTTGGTGATGCGGTAAATTTTGAGTTAATTCCCCAATCCGCTATTGCTAGTATGAACCTTATGCCAGGTTCTAACCCAATTTTTGGTTTAAATACACTGGGTGGCGCTATTTCAATCCAAACTAAAAATGGTTTTACTCATGAAGGCCACAGTTTAGAGGCTTATGGTGGTTCATTTGGGCGTTGGTCTACCACGCTTGAGAGCGGTGGTAATGATGGTACATGGGGCTACTTTATAACGGGAGCTCATACTGAAGAAGATGGCTGGCGTGATGAATCCCCTTCAGATATTGACCAATTATTTGCGACCTTAAGCTACCGTAATGAAGCAAGTACATTAGATCTGTCATTGATAGGGGTTGATAGTGACTTGAACGGTAATGGTGCTTCCCCAGTTGAATTGGTTGCGATGGATAGAGAAGCGGTATTCACACACCCTGATAATACTCAAAATGAACTACGCATGCTGACATTAAATGGTTCTCATTGGCTAAATGACTCATTATTATTATCAGCTAATACCTACTTCCGCAATAATGACCGTGAAACCTTTAATGGCGATGGTGCAGAGCTTGACTTTGATGGAGCTGGCGATTTAGTTGAAGAAGGTGAGACTGATAAGCTTGAAGATATCAATGGCAATTTTATTAACCAAACAGATTTAGGTGGTCCAGATGGCGATGACTTGGCGCTAAATAATACCAGTAGTACCGAACAAGATAGTTATGGATTAAGTGTACAATTTACATTTCTTAATGAGTTGTTCGGCAAAGAAAACCAGCTAATTGTGGGTGCTAGCTATGATAGATCAGACGTAGAATATGTTGCAAACTCTGAAGTAGCGGTGTTCCGTACGGATCGCGGTACAAATGGTACCGGTGTGCTTTTAGCCGAGACAGCGGTAGACGGTGATATCGACACAGAAAATTTTGGTTTATTTTTTACTGATACCATCTCTATGACAGATAAATTGGCTTTGACAGTGGCTGCACGTTATAACCGTACTGAAATTTATATTTCTGGCACTAGTGGCAATGGCGAGCAAGATTTGAATGAGAGAGATGAAAAACATGTCTTTAATCGCATTAATCCATCACTGGGTCTTACTTATGCCATGAGTGAGACAACAGGCATTTATGGTAGTTATAGTGAGTCGAATCGTGCACCAACGCCATCAGAGCTGACGTGTGCTGATCCTGCTCACCCCTGTGCTTTACCGAACTCGTTTTTAAGTGATCCACCATTAGAGGATGTGGTTGCTAAAACATTTGAAGCGGGTGTTCGCGGTCAAATGGGTAATGTTGATTGGTCATTTGGCT
Source organism: uncultured Methylophaga sp. (assembly GCA_964435685.1). Taxonomy (GTDB): domain Bacteria; phylum Pseudomonadota; class Gammaproteobacteria; order Nitrosococcales; family Methylophagaceae. Next base: position 2,129 of record CAYTAM010000156.1, read on the forward strand.
TTTTTAACACAAGAGTTGAAGATGCTATTTTCTTCTTCCCGGATAGTGATGCTCCAGCTGGACAGTTGAACGTGGGGATCTTTGATAACATTGATAGAACACAACGTAGTGGTTTTGAGTTTGGCTTGGCTGGTAAGCGAGAAAATCTAAGGTGGACAGCAAACTATAGTATTGTTGATGCCAGCTATGAAAGCAGATTTGGTTATGTTGATCATGAAGGTACGCAACAATTTGTAGAAAAGGGCAATGCTATTCCAGGTATTCCTAAAAACAATATAAAAATCGGTCTTGATTATGCCTTTACACCAGCGTTTTCTTTAGGGATGAATGCTTCTTACCATTCAGGACAATACTTGCGTGGCGACAATGTCAATGAAGATGATAAATTGGATGGCTATGGTGTTGTCAATTTGCACAGTCGCTATAAACTTAATAAAAACATTGAGTTTTTTGCCAAAGTGGATAATCTGTTTGATTCTGAATATGAGACTTTTGGTCTTTATGGTGAACCCGATGAAGCTCCAGGCCTTGGTAGCTTAACTAATGAACGTTTCGTAGGTACTAGTGCCCCACGTGCAGGTTGGATAGGCATTAAACTTTCATTGTAATCAGTGGATATGAGCTTGCATAGTTTTTGGGCAAGTAACATTACAATTTAAGAGGCTCTTACAAAAAGCAGTTAACTGCTCCATTGTAAGGGTCTTTTATTGTTTAGTCGTCCCTGAAATTGAATCTAATTAGTAATACATCGTATCAATTTGATATTGATATACCCATGATACTTGGAAAATTGACTTAGAGTAGGATTTCTCTTTTTGCTCTAACCGCGATATTGTTTACCCATACTGTGGTTTTTTTAATGCTTAAGTATAACCGTATTTTGTTAGAATAATTGAGCTACATAAACTTTGTTAAAGAGGATAAGTAATATGGCTTTAGTATCATTGCGACAATTATTAGATTATGCTGCTGAACATCAATTTGCGATCCCCGCATTTAATGTTAACAATATGGAGCAAGTGCAAGCCATTATGCAGGCGGCAGATACTGTTGACAGCCCTGTTATTTTACAAGGTTCTGCAGGTGCCCGATCCTATGCCGGAGAGCCTTTTCTACGCCATTTAATTCTAGCTGCTATTGAAGCATACCCACATATTCCTGTTGTTATGCATCAAGATCATGGTTCAGCCCCTGCGGTATGTGCGCGATCCATTCAGTCTGGTTTTAGTTCAGTGATGATGGATGGCTCATTAATGGCAGATATGAAAACACCTTCCTCCTTTGAATACAATGCGAATGTCACCCGTGAAGTATCTAATATGGCACATGCCTGTGGCGTATCAGTTGAAGGTGAATTAGGATGTTTAGGTTCGTTAGAAACAGGTATGATGGGCGAAGAAGATGGTCATGGCAGTACTGATCATCTCAATCTAAGCCAATTACTCACTGATCCTGATGAGGCCGTTGAATTTGTAAAACAAACTGAATGTGATGCGTTGGCGGTTGCAATTGGTACCAGCCATGGTGCCTATAAGTTCACTAAGCCTCCCACGGGGGATGTATTGGTCATCAGCCATTTAAAAGTATTACATAAACGTATTCCTCATACACACCTTGTGATGCACGGCTCTAGCTCAGTACCACAAGACTGGTTAAAAATAATCAATAGCTATGGTGGTGATATTAAGCAAACCTATGGCGTTCCCGTTGAAGACATAGTAGAAGGTATCAAATATGGCGTGCGTAAAGTCAATATTGATACTGATTTACGTATGGCTTCAACCGGCTCGATTCGTCAATACCTTGCTCAAGAAGAGAATGCGGCTGATTTTGATCCACGCAAGTTTTATAAAGTCGCCAAAGCTGCAATGCAGGCAATTTGCCAAGCACGTTATGAGGTATTTGGTAGTGCAGGTCATGCCAGTAACATCAAACCGATTTCTTTGGAGAAAATGGTCGCACGTTATGCTAGCGGTGAGCTAGCACCAACGGGTCTATAAATTTTAACGCCTTCTCGTCTTGAAGACTATCAACATCTATACCCAAAATACTTGAAGATGCAGGTTTCAGCAAGAGAAGAAGCCATTATA
>CAYTAM010000157.1:0-4215 GCA_964435685.1 uncultured Methylophaga sp.
GGCTAAAATTAATACCATAATTCCGATTACGGTTATCATAATTGGTTCAATGGCACTACTTAGTTTTTTGGTGTCATATTCGACTTCGCGTTCATAAAAATTGGCGACCTCATCTAACATATCGTCCACTGCGCCGGTTTCTTCACCTACATTTATCATTTGTAGCACTAAAGGGGTAAATAAATTGCTGGCAACGGCTGTTTGAGTCAATGATTCACCGTGTTCCAGACCATCACGCATCGCTAAAATTCGTTGTTCAATATAGCTGTTATCGACCGCTCTACTGACTATAACCAATGTTTGAGTGATGGGTACACCTGCACGAAATGCCATTGAAAATGCACGTGAGAACCGCGCCAGCGTAGCTCGGTTCACAATATTGCCGACGAGAGGCAAGTGCAGTTTCAGCCGATCCCATTTATATTTACCTATTTCTGTTTTGAGGTAAGCTTTGAGGATCATAAAGCCAACAATCAAGCCGACCAAGATAAATTGCCAGTAGTTGACGGTAAAATGTGATGTTGCCATTAAGATTTTGGTCGCCCAGGGCAGTTCACTGCCGAAACTTTCGAATGTTTTGGCAAATTGGGGGATCACCATTAGATTAATAATGCCTATTGCAATTGCCATGGCGATCATGACAAACATGGGATAACGTAAGGCTTCTTTAACGCGATCTTTGGTTTCTTTATCAATTTCTAAATATTTGTAGATATGCTGAAAGGCGATATCGAGTTGGCCGGTATTTTCACCGACATTCATCATGCTGACAAATAAGTTGGAGAATATTTTAGGGTGTTTTTGCATGCTACCGGCGAGTGAGCGGCCTGCTTCAAGATCAGCGGCAATTTCACCGACGGCATTTTTCATACCTTTGTGAGTCATATGTGTTTGCAATCCCTTTAAAGTAGGCAGAATGGAGATGCCAGCTTTAAGCAGTGTTGCCATCTGGCGACTGAACATGATTAATTCGTTGGTGTCGGGTATCGGGTTATCAAGAAGATCTTGCAATGTCTCGAGTGGATTGCCTTGTTTAACTTTAGCAGCATTAATGTCAATAGGAGTGATACCGATATTGATTAAGTGACTGGCTGCATCGTTGCTTGAACTTGCTTCCAACTCACCATTGACTGATTCGCCTTGTGAATTTCGACCTTTGTATTGAAAAGCGGGCATTGATTTACTCGTTTACTATGCTGGCAGGAATGCTAATATCAAGATCACTGACAATACGAATAATCTCGTCTAGGGTGGTAATACCTTGCTTAGCCAATTCCACAGCATTGCTTGCCAAGGTTTTATTCTTTTGTTGCTGCTCAGCTAAGCCAGTAAATAAATCACTATTATCTTGTTGCATTGCACTGCTTAATTCGGGGGTAATAATGAGTAATTCATATACACCTATTCGACCTCGGTAACCGGTGTAATTGCATTTCTGGCAGCCGACAGCTTGTTGTAGTTCAGGAAGTTGTGACGCTGAACCTAATAATTGAGATAGCCATTGTTGTTGTTGTTTATCCAATTTATGAGGTTTATGACATTCAGGGCATAAACGGCGAACCAAGCGTTGCGCTAACACTGCTTGTAATGAGGATGCCAGCAAAAAGCCTTCGGCACCCATATCCATTAAGCGACCTATTGTGCTAATGGCATTATTTGTGTGGAGGGTGGAAAACACTAAATGACCAGTCATTGCTGCTCTTAGTCCAATTTCAGCCGTTTCTTGGTCGCGCATTTCACCAATAAGGATGATATCAGGATCTTGGCGCAAAGCGCTACGTAATACGGTAGGGAAAGTCAGCCCAATTTTTTGATTAATTTGTACTTGATTAATACGTGGTAATTGATATTCAACTGGATCTTCCACCGTGATAATTTTAGTTTCAGCTGAATTAATTTCATTAAGTGCCGCATAAAGCGTGGTGGTTTTACCACTACCTGTGGGCCCTGTTACCAGTATCAACCCATGCGGTTTTTTAATTAATTGGCGCAGTGGAACTAAAATATTATCGGCAATACCGAGCTTGCTAAAATCAAGCAGGCCTTTAGAGTGATCAAGCAAACGCATAACAACTGACTCGCCGTGCACCATCGGCATCGTTGATAAACGGACATCAATATTTCTACCTTTTACTTTAATATTAAAACGGCCATCTTGCGGCAGACGTTTTTCAGAAATATTGAGCCCTGCCATTAATTTTAAACGTGAGGTGAGCGCCGTAGCGATACGGATTTCATCAACAATTTGTTCTTGTAAAACACCATCAACACGTTGACGAATTCTGAGCACGGTGTTATCAGGTTCGATATGAATATCAGAGGCTTGGGTCGACACCGCATCTTCAAAAATAGCTTGTAATAATTTTACAACGGGTGCATCTGCGGTTGAGCTTGATTGGGTAATGGATTGCAGATCGAAATCACTTTTAGCTAATTCTTCATCCAGCACTTCTGCTAATGAATCAATTTGATCTGTTTTTCTATAGTCAGCATCTATGTGTCTAAGCAGATCTTTTTCACTAATAGCAGCAATATTAATGGGTGATTTTAATACTTTTTGTAATTCATCATAGGCATAGATATCAGTAGGATCTGCCATGCCAATTAAAATAGTGCCATTATCTTCACTTAATGCAATCGCTCTAAAGCGACGAGCATAAATCTCTGACAGTAGCGGGAATATTTTTGGGTCGATAGGGTGTTGCCGCAAATCTAAATAAGGTATTTTTAATTGTTGTGATAGCAACCGCAGTAATTGTGATTCTTCTATATAGCCTAAATCTATTAGCGTTCGACCTAGTTTGCGTCGTGTTTTCTTTTGGTCATCAAGCGCGGTGCTAAGTTGAGATTCAGAAATTAATTTATTTTCAATTAATAAGTCACCAATACGAATGCGTTTTTTGATCTCCATTATGCTGCCTCGTTTCTCGGCACAACGGGATCAAGATGCAACCATATTTTATCGTCACTCTGTTTGAGTGTGAGTGCTATCAAATTATCACCCACACAAGGCCCTAGTACACAATAGCCATTATTAATATTAAATAAGGCACCATGGCTCGAACACTGGATGTGAGATTGTTCGATTGATAAAAACTTATTGGGTTGCCAGTTAAGGGGAATACCAAGATGAGGACACTGGTTCTGATAGGCGTAGATAGTATCATCTTGTTTAACCAGAAATAATTCAAATTTCCCCTGCTTAAAATCTAAGCTGAAACCACGAGGGTTTCCTTCCGCTATTTCTTGCTTATTGCATAAAAAATGATGAGACATGCTTACTCTATTATTAATTTTAATTATTTTAATAAATTAGTTAAACCTTGTTGGCCACATTTGTACCCTGCTAATGCACATGCTTGTTTAAGTGCGCTGGCTAATTCAACCTTATTTATCAAGCTATCAATAAATGCGGCATTAAATGTATCCCCTGCGCCTAAGCTATCGACCACCTTTTCAGGAACATGAGCTTTACTGTGAAACACCTGCTTATCAGCATTTATTGCCCATGCGCCTTGGCCACCCCAAGTGCAACTAGCTATTACTTTATCTGATAATGAATTTAATAACGCCGGCGCATTTTGATACTGATGGGCAACAGCATAATCCTTAGAGAACAATAGAACTGTGGGCAGTGAAAATAAAGATTCAATATCGAAACGTGGCTTTTCAATTTCGAGTGAGAAGGGCAGTGATGGATGGTGTTTTTGCAGATGGTGTAACATCAACTTGGTTTGCTCTATATTACGCCCTTCGAAATGAACCCAATCAAATTGTGTTAAAGCTATTTTTTTAAAATCAGTAAAGCTAAATTCGGGGCAGTCTCTGTAATGGACAATACTTCGGCTGCCAGTTTGTTGGCTAACGTTAATATATGAAGTGGGCATTTTGCCATGCGTTAGTGTGCGGCAGGATGAGGTATCGATGTTAAAGTGCGCTAATTCCTGCTGAATCACCGTGCTGTCAGGCTCATCAATTAATACACCAGCCCAATGACATTGATGGCCTAATTGGCTTAATACTACTAAGGTGTTGGTGGCGTTACCCCCTCGCGTTTTTCGCTGCGACAGGGCGCGCACTTCTGTATCTTCTGCTGGATAAGCATCAACAATATTGATAATATCGAGTGTAGCAATGCCAACAGCAAGAATTTTTGCCATAATATATACCCAAACAACTTGGAAATAGATGATTCAGAGCTTAGCACGGATGTCA
>CAYTAM010000158.1:0-4183 GCA_964435685.1 uncultured Methylophaga sp.
ATTACGGGTATATACTTAAAGGCAACTCCCTAAACCTTTTTTTTCAAGATAACACTGATGGTATTGTTCTGCAGGCCAAAAAATACTAACGGCAGTGATTTCAGTAACAATTGAATGGGGGTAGCTGTTGCTTTTAGCTAAACTATGCTTTGATATTTCAGCGATATTTTGTTGCTGTGGATCATGATAAAAAATAATACTACGATACTGTGTTCCTATGTCAGCACCTTGTCGGTTTAATGTGGTTGGATCATGTATTTTCCAGAATAAACTCAACAAACTTTCAAAACTAACAATGCTCGGATCAAAGGTGATTTCAACAACTTCTGCGTGGTCTGTTGTGCCAGTACAGACAGATTTATAAGTTGGGTTTTCAGTGGCTCCACCCATATAGCCAACACGGGTTGAAGTAACGCCTGTTACTTGTCTAAAGTGTGCCTCGATCCCCCAGAAACAGCCTGCGGCGAATGTTGCGATTGCCATTGTCGAATCTCACATAATTATCAATGTGTCCATGATACAATATTGTTGGTGAATATCTTGTAAAAAGTTAATTAAACAGAGCAAAAAAATGAATGAAGTAGCAACAACCACAACAAAATCGAGTAATTTTATCCGCACTATTATTGATGCCGATAATGAATCAGCTAAGCATAGTGGGCGAGTTCATACTCGTTTTCCTCCCGAACCAAATGGCTATTTACATATTGGTCATGCTAAATCCATTTGCCTAAACTTTGGTTTGGCAAATGATTATGATGGTTTATGTAATTTGCGATTTGATGATACTAATCCACAAAAAGAAAATGAAGAATTTGTTAGGGCGATTGAGGAAGATGTGCGCTGGTTGGGTTTTGATTGGCAAGATCGGTTATTTTTCTCTTCAAATTATTTTGAGCAACTTTATGATTATGCGGTTCAATTGATTGAACAAGGTGATGCTTATGTATGTGATCTTAGTGCGGAGCAGACACGTGAATATCGTGGTACTTTAACCGAGCCTGGTAAAAATAGTCCATATCGTGATCGTAGTATTGCAGAAAATTTAGCGTTATTTAGCCAAATGCGTGCGGGTGAGTTCCCAGATGGTGCAAGTTTGTTAAGAGCTAAAATTGATATGGCATCAGCTAACGTCAATATGCGTGATCCGGCGCTTTATCGTATTCGGCATGGTGTGGTTCATCATCAAACAGGCACTGAGTGGTGCATTTATCCAATGTATGACTATACCCATTGTGTGTCTGATGCAATTGAAGGCATTACCCATTCGATTTGTACTTTAGAGTTCGCTGATCATCGTCCTTTATATGAGTGGTTTTTAGAAAAATTAAATACGCAAAACCGCCCGCAACAAATTGAGTTTTCTCGGCTGAATTTGCAATATGCCATTACCAGTAAACGTAAGCTTAGCAAACTGGTTGAAGATAATAGTGTTGAGGGCTGGGATGATCCTAGAATGTCTACGATTTCTGGCATGCGTCGTCGTGGTTACCCCGCTGCGGCTATTCGTGAGTTTTGTGAACGTATTGGCGTGACTAAAGCAGACAATTCAGTTGAAATGGAGATATTAGATGCCTGTATTCGTGAAAATTTAAATGAACATGCTCCCCGGGCGATGGCAGTGCTTGATCCCGTTAAAGTCGTGATCACTAACTATCCTGAAGGACAAACAGAAGAACTCATCGTGCCTAATCACCCGCAAAATGAAAGTATGGGCACACGCGTCATACCTTTTACGGGTGAACTTTATATTGATAAAGCTGATTTTAAAGAACAGGCAAATAACAAATTTAGGCGCTTAGTGAAGGGTAAAGAAGTGCGACTAAGAAATGCGTATGTGATCCGTTGTGATAATGTTATTAAGGATGATGATGGCGAGATTGTTGAATTACATTGTAGTTATGATGCTACTACCTTGGGTGCAAATCCTGAAGGTCGTAAGGTTAAAGGAGTGATCCATTGGGTATCGGCTGAACATGGTGTTAAAGCGAAAATAAGGCTTTATGACCGCTTGTTTAATCATCCACATCCAGACAGTGATAAAGAAGTTGATGACTTTACTGTCCATTTAAACCCAGACTCGCTGGTAACATTAGTAGACAGTGTAGTGGAGAAGAGCTTGACTACTGCCCAAAAGGGTACGGTGTATCAATTTGAGCGAGAAGGCTATTTTTGTGCGGATATTAAATTATGCCGAGAAGGTAATTTAGTATTTAACCGAACGGTTAGCTTACGTGATACGTGGGCTAAGATAGTAGATAGCCAAAAGTGAACTTGCACCAAGCACAAAAAAGACTTATCCTTACCCTATAGCTAAGTAGAATTTTTGTTTAAGGACAATAACATGGCTCAGGATCTTAATAAATCCCATTATAGGTGACCTATTAATGAAAGCACAGCTTATCCAACGTATAGCATAACGAAAATGGCAAACAGATACGATATTTGAAACTGCCATTCCTGCTATGATTAATGCTGAACCTAAAGCAGAGTTTGAGTTTTAAGAGAATAATATAGTGAGACAGATGACAGCCATAGAGTTGCGTGACTTTTTAGCCACAGATGTTGCAACAATAAAGATAGATGTACGTGAGGATGTAGAATTAGAATTTGGTGTGCTGGAACATACACTTCATATTCCGATGCAGAGTGTACCGAGTCAATTGAATACATTGGAAAAACATAAAGATGATACAGTTATTTTGATCTGTCGTACAGGCAAGCGTAGTGATCAGATTGGACGGTTTTTGGAGCAAATGGGCTTTACTGATGTGATTAATTTAGCAGGTGGTATGAATGACTGGGCCGCTAATGTTGATACCAGCATGACGGTTTATTGACGGGAATGATAATGAATAAAGTAACGATAAGTGCCTTAATAGGATTAATGTTAATCACAGCAAACAGTTATGCTAAAGATCTGCTAGATGTGTATCAATTAGCATTAAAGAATGATCCACAATTATTGGCAGAATATGCTTCACAACAAGCTGTGGGTGAGTTAGATGCACAAAGTCGCTCAAATTTTCTACCAACACTGGGCTTGAATGCTAACACGGGACATACCTGGCAAAATACATCTTCCCAACCGATAGGGGGAGGGATAGATTTGGGTGGCCGTAGAGATTTTAATACCCATGGTTATGCTTTAACCATCACCCAACCTTTATATAAAAAACAAAACTTTATCCAAAAAGATAAGGCAGGCATTGCTATTGAGCGAGCAGCTGCAAGTTATGCATTGGTGTATCAAGACTTGCTGATGCGTATTGCTGAGCGTTATTTTGATGTATTGGCAAAGCAAGATGATAAAACGTTCGCGGTAGCGGAACGTGAAGCAATCGCACGTCAACTAGAGCAAACTAATCAACGTTTTGACGTCGGTATTGCAACTATTACTGATGTAGCAGAATCACAAGCTGCTTATGATTTAGCGCATGCCGCTGTTATTAGTGCTGAAAATGAAGTAACAAATAGTAAAGAGCGCTTACGCGAACCTTTGGGTCAATATGTCGATACATTGGCACCATTAAAAGAGGATACTAAGCTGGTGAAACCTCAACCGGAAGATATTGATCAATGGAGTAGTAATGCGCTCAGTCAAAACCCAGCTCTTATTGTTGCTCAGCTTGCAGTTGAAGATTCAAAACAAGCAATAGAATTACAAAAAAGTGGTCATTACCCAAGTTTAGATTTAGTGGGGCAACGTGGTTTTAATTCTTCCAGTGGTGGTGGCTTTGGTGGCTCAAAAACCCACCAATCAACATTAGGTCTACAGTTTAATGTTGAATTCGATGTGGGTGGGCGAGTGCGTTCACAAACACGAGAAGCAGAGCATAGGCTCAGCCAAGCAATGCAAAATGAAGAGCAACAACGGCGTGCCGTTGTAAGACAAAGCCGCGAAGCTTATAATAGTGTGATGGCGGGCATTAGCCGAGTGGAAGCATTAAAACAAGCTGTGATCTCTAATGAAAAAGCATTAGAAGCAACGGAAGCAGGTTACCAAGTTGGCACACGAACCACGGTTGACGTATTGAATGTACGCCGAGATTTGTTCCGTGCGCGCAGAGATTATGCGAGCTCACGATATGACTACATTTTATCTAGTTTGCGTTTAAAACAAGCAGCGGGTACTATTGAACAAGTTGATTTAGAGCATATTAATCAATGGCTGAAACAATAA
>CAYTAM010000159.1:0-1300 GCA_964435685.1 uncultured Methylophaga sp.
TATACCCAAACAACTTGGAAATAGATGATTCAGCAAGAGAAGAAGCCCGTCATCCTCGAGATCTTTTATCGAGGATCTGCAGACTCCCGCTAACCTTGTGCTCAGATCGACTGGGTAAACATGCGAGAGTGACGGGAGAAAAAACCGTAACTTGAATGATAACGGGTAGATCCTCAAACTACTTGGGATTTTGGTTGGTACATCTAATGCTCAAGTTTTACCATTTTAATACTATTAAGGATAGAAACATGTTAAAAAAATTACTGATAGGACTTATTGCTCTGTCTGTCACCACAACGGCTTTCAGTACAACAGGATCTGCTGCAGCCGAGGAGGTGAATATTTATTCACATAGACATTATGCGACAGATAAAGATCTGTTTAAATTGTTTGAACAGAAAACAGGCATTAAAGTAAATGTGGTACAAGCTAAAGCAGGGCAACTCATTGAAAGGTTGGAACGTGAAGGTGAGCATTCACCCGCCGATATTTTAATGACGGTTGATGCCGGAAGATTATACCAAGCACAACAAAAGGGTCTGTTACAACCCATCAAGTCTGATTTTTTAGAGTCGGTGATCCCTGCCCATTTACGAGAAAAGGACGGCTATTGGTTTGGGCTAACAAAAAGAGCACGAGTGATTGTTTATAATAAAGCCAAGGTTGATCCTAAAACTCAGCTCTCTACTTATGCTAATTTGGCCAAGCCTGAATGGAAGGGCAAGGTTATTACTAGGTCAGGTAGTAACATTTATAGTTTATCGCTAATGGCTGCATTTATTGCTAAGGACGGTGCTGAAACTGCTGAAAAATGGGCGACGGGATTAGTTGCCAACTTTGCTCGTCAACCAACAGGTAATGATACCGCACAAATAAGAGCCGTGGCCGCTGGCAAAGCAGAACTTGCTTTGGTCAATACCTATTATGTGGGTCGATTACTAAATTCTGAAAAAAAATCAGATATTGTGGTTGGCGAAAAAGTAGGGGTGTTTTTCCCTGGTCAAGGCGTTGCTGAAAGAGGGGCTCATGTCAATATCTCTGGGGCAGGTATTACTACAAGTGCTAAAAACAAAGAAAATGCTATTAAGCTTATTGAGTTTTTAGCCAGTGAAGTAGCACAACAACAGTATAGTTCTGCCAATAATGAGTATCCTACCAATAAAAATATTGCCCCCTCTAAAACACTACAATCATGGGGTCCATTTAAGGAAGATCCTATTGAACTATATCTACTGGGTAAATATAATGCTCAAGCCGCTAAAATTAATAATCAAGTGGGTTGGAAATAAATAACAGAGAC
>CAYTAM010000159.1:1400-4157 GCA_964435685.1 uncultured Methylophaga sp.
CGACTAAAAGCGCCGTTTTTTTCTGCGCCTAATTCTAATCGACTTAATCAGGGTCTCCATAATTAAAGCACACATTATGGAACTAAAAAGATCAAATATTTAACCAATCGCTGGGTATCGTTAAGTTCCTTACTAGTAATCGTGTTATTACTGCCGATTGTTATCATCAACTTGTATGCCTTTTCACTTGATCCACAAATTATTAATCATTTAAAAGAAACGGTACTCGCTGATTATATTATCAACACCTTAACTTTAATTATTGTGGTTGGTTTTTTAACCGCAGTTATTGGCATAGGCAGTGCTTACCTAGTTACTTTCTGTGAATTTAAGTTGGCTAGATTTTTTTCTTTTGCACTCATTTTACCTTTTGCAATTCCTTCCTATATTTTAGGGTTTATTTATTTTGATCTATTCAGCTTTTTTAGCCCACTACATTTATTTTTAATTGATATTGGGATCAATAACTTCTTTGATGTTCTGAGTTTTAATACCGTAGTTTTCGTGCTAACACTGGCCTTTTATCCTTATGTTTTTTTAATTGTAAAAGCCTCGATGGAAAAAAACTCTGCTATTTTACTTAACCCTGCTTTGTCTCTTGGTTCATCAAGAGTAAAGATTTTTTTTAAGATTTTGCTTCCTTTAGTTCGCCCGGCTATTGTTGCTTCATTAGCATTGGTGATGATGGAAATTATCAGTGAATTTGGTACCGTTAGATTTTATGGTGTGTCAACTTTAACTACCGCTATTTTTTCAGTTTGGTTTGAAATGGGTGATATTGGTAGCGCTGCCTATCTATCTGCCATTGCAACAGCAATGGTATTATTGATTTTGGTGGTAGAAAAGCTCTCAGGAGGACAAGCAAAATATAGCGTAGAGGGCGGATCTGCGCCCATTAAAAAAATTAAATTGACTAAAACTCAGGCATGTTTTGCGATCCTATTTTTAGCATTTCCTTTTGTGTTTGGATTTTTCATTCCCATTTTATGGATCCTGTTTTACGCAGTAAGCTATCCAGAAATGGCTTCTTCAGCAGAGTTTGTCTGGACAGTTATCAACAGCTTTAGTGCCGCAGGGATCAGTGCAACAGCCATTATGCTAATTGCACTATTACTGGCATACTCTCATCGAGTTTATGATAATAACTATATGAAATATCTGCTTAAGGTTTCAACCTTGGGCTATTCGGTAGCCGCAGCAATCACTGCTGTAGGCGTAATGGTGGTTTTTGGTGCGATCGATCATTTTTTAATTGATCATTTCGGCTTGGAAAAATTATTGTTAAGCGGCTCTATTCTAGCGCTTTATTATGGCTATATGATTCGTTTCTTGGCGGTAGGCTTGGGAGCAGTCAATAGCAATTTTGAAAAAGTAGGAATTAGCCCCAACAGAGCTGCCAGAAGTTTAGGATCGGGTTTATTATCAACACTAATTAAGATAGACATACCACTGGTTCGTAATGGGCTAATAATTGGCTTTGTACTGGTTTTTGTAGATATTGTTAAAGAGCTACCCTTAACACTGATCTTGCGGCCCTTCAATTATGATACCTTATCGAGCAAGATCTATGAATTGGCATCAATTGAATTAATTCAAGAGTCGTCCATGTTGATTTTGAGCATGGTAATTGTCTGCACCGTTCCAATAATTTTATCCTTGAAGGCCTCTAAATGAGCTTGCAGCTAACTAATATTTCTAAAAAGTTTAATCAAACCACTCAGGTGCTTTGCCAGCTAAACTTGAATATTAAACAAGGAGAAATAATTGCTATTCTTGGTAGCAGTGGCAGTGGCAAGAGTACGCTACTCAATGTGATTGCAGGTTTTGAAGAACCTGAAACAGGTAGCGTAATTGTCAATGGCAACACTTTATTTAGTAAAGATGCAGGTATTTGCATAGCGCCAGAAAAAAGGAATATTGGCTATGTATTTCAAAACTACGCCCTGTTCCCTCACATGAACGTTTATCATAATATTGCTTTTGGCTTAGATAAAAATCACTTTAAGAGTGCGACTAATAAACAAACAAGGATCAAAGAGTTATTACTATTAGTCGGCCTTTCCGGTTTTGAAAAAAGCTATCCTCATCAGCTTTCAGGTGGTCAACAACAGCGTATTGCATTGGCAAGGGCATTAGCACCCAGCCCCAGTATATTGCTTTTAGATGAGCCCTTCAGTGGGCTTGATACTGAACTACGACTGAAAACCAGAGGCGAGGTGCGTAAAATCATTAAACAAGCACAGACCACAGCCATTTTAGTAACCCATGATCAAGAAGAAGCTTTTAGTATTGCAGATAGAGTAGCAATTATGGATCAAGGAGTGATTGAGCAAATAGCGAAGCCTGAACAGATTTATCATTTTCCAACTAGCCGTTTTGTCGCTAATTTTTTGGGACAAGCTAACTTTATTGATGGTGAGATTACCAAGCGAGGAATTAGCACTGAAATAGGAGTACTGCCAAATACTACCCGGCTAACAAAAGATACTAAGGTTGTGGTAATGATAAGACCGGAAGGGATAGCTTTTAAACTCGATGAGAAAGGATCGGCAACAGTAGTAAGTAGAAGTTTTAAAGGCTACGAAAACCTATATGTTCTAGCCTTGCCTTCAGGAAAATTAATTCAAAGCAGCCAATCATCTAATACAATCATTCAGCCTAAAGACAAAGTAACTATTGACGCTTCACACGATCATATCGTTATTTTTTAAAAGCGAATAAACCACTTTTAATTTGCCGAATATTCCTATACCCAAA
>CAYTAM010000160.1:0-4134 GCA_964435685.1 uncultured Methylophaga sp.
CCTACTTTAATGGTCACTTGCCAATATTTAACACCACCCTCTTCAATATAACCACGGGTATCAACTACTTGAAACCAATGCATATGTTTAACGGATGTTGCTGCTTTGGCAATGGCATTTTGAATCGCTTGATCTGAGCTTTCTGTTGAACTGCCGGTAAGTTCGATATGTTTATAAGTATGTTCCATTTTCTTCTCCCCTCTAAAATAATAGTAATTTAATGACTATATACCCAAATTAGTTATAATGCCACACCGTCATTACCGAGTTCTTTTATCGGCAATCTAATAAGCTACTTGGTAGAAGAAATAGCCACTATCCTTAGGCTCCCGCTAACAACATGCGGGAGTGACGGATAATACTCGAAAATCATAGGCATAGACCCAATTTAACAATATGATTTAACTATATTTTATTGCTAAACATGCGTATAATCATTCGATTAATTTAACTCCTCCCACAGTTTGATCCCTATGATACTTAGGTAAAACTGATTTCCACAGGCGCATTCATGTCAGACTCAGAACAAACTCCCGTTATTTTATTTTCCGATCTAGGCTTATCAGAACCCGTTCTTAAAGCTGTAAATCAAGCCGGGTACGAAACTCCTTCCCCTATCCAAACGCAAAGTATTCCACCATTATTAGCAGGTCGTGATCTGCTAGGACAAGCGCAAACGGGTACGGGCAAAACCGCCGCATTTTCTTTACCATTATTAAGTCGGATTGATGTGAAAGCTAAAACACCGCAAATGTTAGTATTAGCACCCACTCGTGAATTGGCTATTCAAGTAGCCGAAGCAATTCAAAGCTATGCTAAATATATGAAGGGTCTTCACGTTTTGCCTATCTATGGTGGTCAAAGTGTCGGCATTCAACTGCGTCAATTGCAACGTAATCCTCAAGTCATTGTCGGTACGCCAGGTCGGATCTTAGATCATATCCGCCGCCGTACACTTAAACTGGGTGATTTGAAATCTCTAGTGTTAGATGAAGCCGATGAAATGCTACGTATGGGCTTTATAGACGATGTTGAAACCATCTTAAAAGAAACGCCCGACTCTCGTCAGGTGGCTTTATTCTCGGCAACCATGCCGGGGCCAATTCATCGTGTCGCTACACGTTATTTGAAAGATCCTGTTGAGATCCGCATTAAATCAAAAACATCAACTATCGAAACAATCAACCAACGTTACTGGCAAGTGACGGGTATGCATAAATTGGAAGCACTCACTCGCATTCTTGAAGTTGAAGAATTTGATGCCATGATCATCTTTGTGCGCACTAAAAATGCCACCACAGAGTTGGCCGAAAAGCTCGAAGCACGGGGTTATTCAAGCTCTGCGATCAACGGTGATATGAACCAAGCGGCACGCGAAAAAGCCATTGCCCGAACCAAAAAAGGGCAATTAGATATTCTAATTGCTACCGACGTTGCTGCTCGTGGTTTAGACATCGAACGCATCAGTCACGTGATTAATTACGATATTCCTTATGATACCGAATCCTATGTACATCGTATTGGTCGAACTGGCCGTGCTGGTCGTAAAGGTGAAGCGATTTTATTTGTGCAACCGCGTGAAAAACGCATGTTATTTGCCATTGAAAAAGCAACACGTCAAACCATTGCTAAAATGCAATTACCAAGCACTGAAGATATTGCTGATCGCCGCGTGATGCAGTTTACTCAACAACTCAGTGAAACAATTGAATCACAAGATTTAAGTTTCTTCCAAGAAGTAATTAGTAACTATCAAGAATCACATAATGCTGATCCACTAGAAGTGGCGGCAGCATTAACCTATTTGGTTCAAAAATCACGACCACTAAAACCCGTTGTCCATGTTCGTCCTGCCCGTTCAGAACGCGGTGATAACAGAGGTAAAAATCGTGAACGCGGTAGCCGACGTGATCGATCTGATCGCGGCGAACGTCCAAGCCGTGAGCGCTCACCCCGTCGTGGCAACCAATCTGCTCCACATCGCAGTGAAGATGGCATGCAAACCTATCGCGTTGAAGTAGGCCGAAATCACGGTGTAGAAGTTAAAAATATCGTCGGTGCCATCGCTAATGAAGCCGGCATTGATAGCAAAGATATTGGGCGCATCAGCTTACAAGATGACTACAGCACCATTGATTTACCGCAAGGTATGCCTAAAGATTTATTCCAGCAATTACGCAAAGTTTGGGTGGTCAATAAGCAGTTAGAAATCAGCCTTGTTAATAATAATGATGCTTCTGGCGATGCTGAAACACCACGTCGCAAATCAAAACGCTCAGGAAAACCACGTAACCGTGCCCGTGATCAAGAACGCCGCCCTAGCCAAAATCGTAAATAAGCTGAAAACGGGAGAAATAGTTTAATTGTATCTACCTTAGCATAATTGAATGTGGGTATAATGAATTTTCATCTGCATCTTCTTTTTCGCCACCACATTTATCGTTGTGTTGATAAAGCTATTTGCCTTTGGCGATACAATTAAACCTTTTAGTGGCAGTGGCGTGCGTGCGATGATGGTCGATACCATGCAAGCGTATGGTGCTGATTCTTTTGCAGGGCGGCTATCATCAATCGTGCAAGGTAGAGCACTGAAACGACATTTTATGTGTTAGCCGTCTATTTTAGTGCTGTTGGAATCAAAAATATTCTCCACGCTACCGCCTGTGGTCTAGTAGCTGATATTGCAGGTATTATGGCAGCCATTGCTGTGACCTACTGGTTCTTTGGATAATGACGATAAATTATAATACCATTGCAGATTCCCTAGCTAGCGAAGGCTATATTGTTCTACCAAATTTTTTATCTGACGATCTTACTGAGCAACTCTATCAAAATGTTTCAAAACTCCCCGAGGAACAATTTAAACAAGCAGGCATTGGTCGCAATAATGACTTACAGATCAATCAACAAATTCGCGGTGATCTCACTCACTGGTTGAGTGGGGAAACAGCTTGTGAACGTAATTATTTAGCGGCAATGGATGAGTTACGCCTAGAGCTTAACAGCAAATTATTTCTTGGTTTATTTGATTATGAATCACATTACTCTCACTATAAGTCAGGTAGTTATTATCAACGACACGTCGATGCATTTGAGGGACGTTCTAACCGTATTGTCACAACTGTTTTTTATCTAAATCATAACTGGACAGCCGATAACGGCGGTGAATTAATTCTCTATCAAAACAATACTAATAATGTCTTGCAACATATTTCACCTAGCTTTGGCACCATGGTGATCTTTTTAAGCGAGAGATCTCCCCACGAAGTACTTTCTGCAAACCGTGATCGTTATAGCATCGCAGGTTGGTTTAGAATTGATCGCCCTGTTTAAATCTATACCCGTGATCATTGAAACTGCATGATTCAGCTTTACCTTTTCCATCACTCCCATAGCTACCCAAACATTTTACCCGCTGCATGGCTTAATTGTTTTGAGCGTTCTGGTGAGCGTAATGCTTGCATAATATATGTTCGCAGTCTTGGCATAAACATCGCATCAGCCAATAACTGACTAAAGGCTACTTGTCCCGCGTCATTTGTTGCTAAGCGCTCGACGAATTGTTGGCAAATAGCGTCATTTTCCAAAACCCGCCATATTCGCCCCACAATCGTGGCTAATATTTCAATATTGTTACTGCACTCATGCTTTAGTACATGCACAATCATATAATCGACCAAGCCTACGGAGGGGCTGTTTGATGCTGCTCTCAAACAAGCACATATTCGTGGAATATCAGGATCCTGTTCCTGCAATTCTTTTTCAACACGCTGTACTAATTCTTCAACAATGCCTGTTGCTGGTTCTGCATGCTCAAGGTAGCTACTCAATACCGTAAAAACCTCATCTGAAAGCTTGGGGATGGTTTCAATAAGGCTCAAGGTTTCTTCATGCTCATCTAATCTCATTGCTACATCAGCCACACCTTGCATAGCAAGAGAATACCAGTTATCCAGGGGTTTTTCGCCCGTAAAATAGGCTAATGCATCACTGTAATGAGACGATGGGGGCAGGCCTAAACTTTTTGTTGCCATCGCATTAAAAGCAGCCATTTTTTGTTGTCGTGGTACAAAACTATAAGGACTATCTTTTAAAGCATTTTGCATTTGTTGGCCATTTTCAGCCGCCAATATA
>CAYTAM010000161.1:0-4125 GCA_964435685.1 uncultured Methylophaga sp.
TAATAACCGGCAAATCGATAACCTGACCAATCCATTTGATTAAATACAAATTCTAAGCGCTTGCCTAACGGTGTCGCCCCCACTATCGCAATATTGCGTGTGTTGTAACCCCTAGAACGCAACATAGCCAGCAGCATTCTCACTATCGCATGCCATGCTATTAATTCAATAGGTGTGGCTATCATCCATAATGCAATAAAAGGTTCTGTGTAAAAATGAGACTTGATAAAGAGAAAATCTATTAATACCAGTGCAAAGATAGTGGTTATCCATGAAGCTAAAACGATTTCAATCTCTTCTCGTAGATTGGTGCCTCGCCATGAACGATAGGCATCTTGCGATTCGGCAAAAAAATTAAATAACAGAATCGAAAACAGTAATCCCCAGATATAAAGCGGTTGCCATGTTGCTTGGAAAATATCGATTAACGCAAAAAAGGTAAGTAAAATTATGCCGCTATCAATAAGACGTGAAATCGCATTGATTTTAGAGTCATAGCGTCTGATTTTTCCCTGACGTTGCATTTATTTTCCTAGCCTAAATATACAATAATACGATGATACACTATCCACGGTTATATATATCATCAAGCCTTACAATATCATCTTCACCTAGATAGCTACCTGATTGTACTTCAATAATTTCTAGTGGCAACCGCCCAGGGTTGTGCAAACGGTGTTTCTCTCCCAACGGTATAAACGTAGACTCATTTTCACTCAATAACATAACCTTATCACCACAGGTTACTTCGGCAACACCTTTTACCACAACCCAATGCTCCGCTCGGTGGTGATGCATTTGTAAGGATAAGGATGCGCCTGGATTCACTGAAATGCGTTTAACCTGAAATCGTTCACCGCTATCAATAGAATCATAATAACCCCATGGTCGATAGCCCTTGCGGTGCATTGTCCCTTCATCACGCTGTTGTTTTTGTAGCTTTTCTACTACCACTTTTATATTTTCAGCTTGTTCTTTGCTTGCCACCATCACTACATCAGGGGTTTCAACAACAATGATATTATCTACCCCTAACACACTGACCAATCTATGTTCGCTATGAATATATGAATTGGTCACATTTTCAAGCGTTACATCGCCTATGCTTACATTATTATGTTGATCCTTGTCATGGTTTTGCCATAACGACGACCATGATCCGACATCACTCCAACCTGCATCTAATGGGATCACTACCGCTTTATCTGTTTTTTCCATTACCGCATAATCTAAAGGATCTGACGGGCAGCCCTCAAATGCTTCTTTGTCTAATCGGATGAAATCAAGATCAGTTTTTGACTGTGTTAATGCCTGCTGACAGCTTTCCAAAATCTCAGGTGAAAAGCGTTCTAGCTCTTCTAAAATTGCTGACGCTTTGAACATAAACATGCCACTGTTCCAGTAGTAATTGCCTGAATCAACATATTTTTGGGCGGTGTCGGCATCAGGTTTTTCAACAAAGGTCTTTACCTTACTTATTATATTTTTTTGCTGTGCTTCAATATAACCAAAGCCAGTATGAGGGCTAGTTGGAATAATGCCAAAGGTAACTAAACCGCCTTGCTCTGCTGCCAGCTTTGCTGTTGCAATAGCATGATGAAATACCTGTTCATTTTTAATAAGATGATCAGCGGCTAACACTAAAATGATAGGATCATCGTCATCCCGTAATTGAGACTGTAGTGCCGCTATGGCAATAGCAGGTGCGGTATTTCTAGCGCAAGGCTCAAGGATAATAGTAGCGTTTTCAAAAGCAATTTGTTGCAGTTGTTCCGCAACCATAAAGCGATGATCTTCATTACATACTATGATGGGTGCTTTAAGTTCAGCTACCCCAGTTAGCCGAGTTAACGTATTTTGGAATAAGGATGATTCACCAAATAAATTTAAAAATTGTTTGGGTTTATTTTTACGTGATAATGGCCATAGCCTAGTACCACTACCGCCTGACATGATTACTGGAATCATTATTTTCTTGTTACCTTTGAATTTTTCAGCGTTTATAGCCGTTAGGATTGCTTTGTTGCCACCGCCATGAATCTTGACACATTCTATCTAATTCAAGCTCAGCTTGCCAATTGAGTTTTTCTTTGGCTAATGCAGGATCAGCATAACACATTGCCACATCACCCGATCTACGGTCTACTATTTTATAATCAATTTTTTTGCCCACAGCTTTTTGAAATGCAGCCACCATTTCAAGCACGGAGTAGCCTAGTCCTGTGCCTAAATTTATACTGATTACACCGCTATTATTTAACAGGTAATTTAACGCTTTAACATGTCCTTTAGCTAAATCAACAACATGAATATAGTCTCGAACACCGGTGCCATCTTTGGTATCATAATCCCCACCATAAACACTTAGGCATGCTAAAGTTCCACCCGCTACTTGGCTAATATAAGGCATTAAATTATTGGGGATCCCTGTTGGATCTTCGCCAATCAAGCCAGACTCATGCGCGCCTACAGGATTAAAGTATCTCAAAATAACTGCGTTCCAACTCTTGTCCGAAACGGCTAAATCACGGATCAAATCTTCGATCATTAATTTAGAACGTCCGTAAGGGTTGGTAGCAGAAAGCGGTGTATTTTCTTTAATTGGCATTTTTTCAGCATTACCATACACGGTTGCCGATGAGCTAAAAATAAGGTTTTTACAAGAAAATTGTTGCATAACATCACATAGCTTAACGGTAGCACTAAAATTATTATCATAATATTTTAGTGGATTGGCTACTGATTCAGCTACTGCTTTTAAACCTGCAAAATGTATTACCGCATCAAAATCATACTGCATAAATGCCTTTTTCAAGGCATTTTTATCTCTTAGATCAGCTTCAATTAGGGTGATTTTTTTAGCCGTTATTGATTCAACTCGCGCTATAGATTCAGCAGAAGAGTTACAGAAGTTATCGAAAACAATAACTTCATAACCTGCCTGTATTAATTCAACACAGGTGTGTGATCCAATATAGCCTGCACCACCTAGTACCAATATGCTCACGAGTAATAAACCTTAAATATTTAATAGCTGAAATTTTACTTGAGTTAAATGCGTAATTCATTTAATTTTTACTATAGATTATATATCGGCAATACTAAACCAAACTTTATCTACAAAGGATAACTCTCAATTATGGCAAGCTCTCCTCTTATTCGTAAATGTTTATTTCCGGCTGCAGGCTATGGCACACGGTTCTTGCCTGCCACTAAAGCCATGCCCAAAGAGATGTTGCCCATTGTCAATAAACCACTAATTCAATACGGCGTAGAGGAAGCCTTAGAAGCAGGCATGACCCAAATAGGCTTTATTGTAGGTCGGGGTAAACGCGCAATTGCCGATCACTTTGATAATAATTACGAATTAGAACATGAAATAAAAGGCACATCAAAAGAAAAATATCTAGAAGATATTCGTCAGCTAATGGACTCATGCGACTTTATCTTTATGCGCCAGCGTGAAATGCTCGGTTTAGGGCATGCTATTCTAACCGGCGAACCGATGATTGGCTCTGAACCTTTCGCTGTTGTGCTAGCCGATGATTTATGTGCTGCTCCTACGGGCG
The DNA here is from genome assembly GCA_964435685.1 of uncultured Methylophaga sp. Classification (GTDB taxonomy): domain Bacteria; phylum Pseudomonadota; class Gammaproteobacteria; order Nitrosococcales; family Methylophagaceae. Next base: position 3,570 of record CAYTAM010000161.1, read on the forward strand.
GTGATGCTATGAGAGCACTAGGTCAACTTGCGTCTTTATATGCACGCTATCAATGTAGCATTATTGCTATTGAAGAAGTTGCTATGGAAGACACCGCGAGTTACGGTATTGTCTCTGGTGATGAAATTGCTGAGGGTATTTACCATGTGCATGATATGGTTGAAAAACCACAACCTGAAGATGCGCCCACCAATATGGCGATTATTGGGCGTTATATCTTAACACCCGAAATTTTTGACTATTTACGCAAAACCAAACCCGGTGCCAATGGTGAAATTCAAATTACTGATGCTTTAAGAGAGTTGGCAAAAGATCGGCAAGTGCTTGCTGTTAAGTTTAAAGGTCGGCGTTTTGATTGTGGAAGTGTTGAAGGGTTTATTGAAGCAACCAATCATTATTACCAAACATCATACAAAAAATAAAATTATTTATCCCCCCCGCCATAAATGAAAACGCGTAGGAGCGGCTTCAGCCGCGAACAGACTGGAAATCATATAAGCCCCATTCGCGGCTGAAGCCGCTCCTACTCATCATCTATATCAAAATCTAATCCTGC
>CAYTAM010000162.1:0-4102 GCA_964435685.1 uncultured Methylophaga sp.
TATAGATAGTGTGCAAAAACCTCCTCTATAGTCGGCGGCTTTTTGGCTTATTTATAGTTAATCTTCCGAATGATCTTCTTTAATATGCTTCAGTGCATAATAAACAAAGTATGCCAGACCAGCAATCATTGCGATAACACTTAAAATTACGGAAACTGCAACCCAATCTAGATTCAAATTAATATTCATAATTCCTCTAATTTCAATAGAAATGGTGAACCCATTATACAAATTTATCTTATTGACCACCACCCAATTGGTGAACATAAACAGTTAATTTCTTAATATCTAGTTCTGTTAAGCGCTCATCTTCATCACCGTCTAATTCATCATCCCAGTTAATTGCATCAGGATCATCGCCATCTTCAATCGCATAGCCTCTAATTTCCATCATAATAGCTAATTTTTCATTCCATCCCGGCATAACTGCAATATGTGTTTTAGGATCTGAAGGATCATTTACACCATGAACAATAGTATGGCGAATACCTTCTTCCGTACCCGAGAAACGCCAAATACTATCAGTAAGATTAGCTGAGCCCAGAGCAGTAATACCTTTAGCGTCAGCACCATGACAAGCGACACAACCTTTTGCATTATATAAAGCTAAACCCGCTTCAGTAGGCGCACCAGTTGAGTAATCTATAACAAACTGAACAAGTTGATCAACTTCTTCATCGGTCAAAAAGTTTTTCTGTGCAGGCATCATTGCAGCTCGACCTTGAGCGATACTCATTTTAATTTCGTAAATACCGCCCCCAAACAGCCAATCATCATCGGTAAGATTCGGGTAGAAAACTCCCGCTGGCGGAGCTCCTCCCACACCATGACATGCTGCACAACTATCCCCGAATAGTACTTTGCTTGAGCCAATTGCATAGTTAAGCATGCTTTGATCCTGCAGGATTTCTTCTATAGTCATTGCTGCCAATTGATTGTCAAAAGGTGCACGGATCGCCTCTACTTTTGCAAGATCCTCTTCAAATTGATTGATCTGTGTCCAGCCTAATATTCCCTTAGTACTGCCAGTAATTAAAGGTAATGATGGATATAAAATAAAATAAACAATGACCAGTAAACCACTTAACCATAATGAGTTTAACCACCAACGTGGGCATGGATTATCTAATTCTCTGATCCCATCCCACACATGACCAGTATCTTTTACTTGAGAAGGATCATTGTTATTTTCTGCCATCTTGTTTCTCCGATTTTATATCGTCCTCATCTAGCAGCATGGTGCGATGAGATTCTATACTTTCTTTATTTTTAGGGTTAAGCACCCAGACATAAAGTATAACCATTAATATAAATATAACCACAGTCAATACTAAACCGAACCAGTCGTGGCTCGTCAACGCGGCCCAATCAGTCTGAAAATATTGTTGCAATTTAGTCACGATACTCTCTACCCGGTACAAATTTAATCATGGTGCCTAATACTTGCAGATAAGCAACCAGAGCATCCATTTCCGTTTTACCTTCAACGGAGGCCGCCGCACCTTTAATATCTTCATCGCTATAGGGTACACCCAGAACTCTCATTGCTTTTACACGCTTTTCGATACCAGCGCCATCAATGGTGGCATCATCTAACCATGGGTATCTAGGCATAATAGATCCAGGGACAAGACTGCGTGGATCACGCATATGCTGTCGATGCCATTCATCCGAGTATTTACCCCCTACACGAGCAAGATCAGGTCCAGTACGTTTTGAACCCCATTGGAATGGATGATCGTATTTAGACTCGACGGCTAGGGAATAATGTCCATAACGGTCTCTTTCATCACGGAAAGGGCGGATCATTTGTGAATGACACAAGAAACAGCCTTCTCGTTGATAAATATCACGCCCGGCTAGTTCTAACGCTGTATAAGGACGCACCCCTTTAAGTTCTTCAAAATCAGGATTACTAAGATCCTCGAATGTGCTATCCAAATAGAAAAGAGGAACAATTTGTACAATACCTCCTACTGATACCACCATAGCCGTTGCTAAGATCAGCGCCCATATGTTTTGTTCTAGCTTTTGTTGAAGAGGAACGCGCTTATTTAATTTCTGTTTAGACATGCTAGTCTCCTTTAAATAACAGCGTTAGCTACAGCAACTGACTTCGCAGAGGAATCAGCAATAGCTTTACGAATGGTTACCGTAATATTGAATAACATAATACAGCCACCCAAAAAGAAGATTAAGCCACCTGCAGCACGCATTACATAATAAGGGTGCATTTGAACCATTGATTCAACAAAGGTATAAGCCAAATTACCGTAATCATCGTATGCACGCCACATTAGACCTTGCATAATGCCTGCTACCCACATTGCGGTGATATATATAACCGTGCCAATTGTAGCCATCCAGAAATGCAGGTTAACTAATTTAACAGACCACATAGTTGTACCCCATAGCCGCTCCACCATATGGTAAAGTGCTCCAAATGAAATCATGGCTACCCAACCTAATGCGCCTGCATGTACATGACCAATCGTCCAGTCAGTATAATGTGATAAGGCATTAACAGTTTTAGCTGCCATTACTGGACCTTCAAAGGTAACCATTGCGTAAAATGCTAGTGCTACGATCAAAAAGCGTAAGATATAATCGGTACGTAATTTGTCCCATGCACCACTTAACGTTAACATGCCGTTAATCGCACCACCCCATGACGGAATAATCATCGCTAAGGAGATAGCTGCTCCCAATGAACCGGTCCAATCTGGTAGTGCTGTATATTGAAGGTGATGCGCACCTAACCATACATAACCGAAGGTAAGTGCCCAAAAATGAATTACGGATAAGCGATATGAGTAAATAGGACGATTCGCTTGTTTAGGAACAAAGTAGTACATAATACCCAAGAAACCCGACGTTAGGAAGAACCCCACTGCGTTATGTCCCCACCACCATTGGATCATCGCATCTTGTACTCCGGAAAAGATAGAGTACGATTTAAATAATTCGACCGGAATAGCTAAACTATTCACTACATGAAGATAGGTGATCATCACCATCATCGCTAAGAAAAACCAGTTAGCGACATAGATATGGGATACTTTACGTATAGCAAGCGTCATAATGAAATTAAAACTATAGGCTAGCCAAACAACTGCAATTAAAATATCAATAGGCCATTCTAGTTCGGCATATTCCTTTGATTGTGTATATCCTAAAGGCAAAGTAATAACCGCACTGAGCATTACGAGATTCCAGCCCCAAAAGGCGAACCAAGCTAATTTATCACTCCACAAACGCACACCCGATGTACGTTGCACAATATAAAAAGACGCTGCCATCAGCGTTGAGCCACCAAAAGCAAAAATTACGACGTTGGTGTGTAATGGACGCAAACGCCCAAAACTTATATACGGATTATCAAAATTAAGAGCTGGCCATGCCAATTGCGAAGCGATAAACACGCCTATCCCCGTGCCGATCACCAAGTAGATAACTGCCATATAGGCAAACCACTTGACAACTTCAAAACTATATTGCTGTTCCGCCTGCATAGCGATCACACCCTTTCCAATAAAAAAACCACCAATACTGCTCAATGGATAAAGATTAATCAGTATTGCCCCCCTACTACCATCATGTTAATAATGATTAAAGTCTACACTATTTAAAGTCTACACTATTCGACAATTCAAGCCCGCACCAATTATTGATCTAGATCAAAAACTATGGGAGAAATTCACAGTCATATCATTAGCCTTTTGCTGAATTGTGCGGATTTAATGCCTTCAGGTCAAGTTAGATAATTAGCCACATTGCACAATAAATTTATAATTATTGATATTTCATTGACTTAGAATGGGTTTATTAAAAAATGCGGTCACCATCACAAAATCAATATTATTTAATATACACTGTTATTCCGCCCAATTATCTAAATTAGCAAGCAGCAGAAGGCGATATCACCAGTATAGCGTGCCGATTTTCTAAAACGAGTAAATTATAGGTGCGACATGCCGCGCCTAGGGTCATAAATTCCACACCCATTGACTTTTTTGCCAATTCAAGCAATGTTATAGCTAAGGGAGTATGACTGGTTGAACCGGTGCTGAAAATTATAACTTCTGGTGCTAGGAGCTTGTAG
>CAYTAM010000163.1:0-2338 GCA_964435685.1 uncultured Methylophaga sp.
GCCAGCTTTATTTCTAATTTAATGCAAATTACATCAATTGATTATCAGACTGCCCACCGCCATAGCTATGGAACTGCATAGCCTCACCGCCTGGTGTTACTTTAACCGCGCAATATTTAAACTCTGGTATTTTAGCCGAAGGATCCAGTGCCGCATTAGATAGTTTATTCACTGCCGCTTCGTAGTAGCAGAATGCCATGAATACCGCTCCTGTAGGCACGCCTTCATCCGCACGTGCGATCATTGAAATCTGTCCGCGTCGTGTTGATAAGGTGATCATTTCACCCTGTTTCACACCCATCACATCCAAACTAATTGGATTAATCGTCGCTATTGCTATTGGCTCTAGCGCATCTAATACATTTGAACGACGTGTCATTGAACCGGTATGCCAATGTTCTAACATCCGCCCCGTGATCAATATAAACGGATATTCTGCATCTGGGCGCTCATCTGGCGGCACAATATCGGCTGGCACAAACTTGCCACGACCACTTTCGCGTGGGAAGTCTTCAGTGAAGATAATATCATCACCGGGATCGCCTTCTTTTAAACATGGATAAACAATGGAGCCTTCTTTTTCTAAACGCTCCCATGTCATGCCTGCCATTGTGGGTACGGCTTTGCGAACTTCTTCAAATACTTCTTTAGAATCTTTATAATTCCAATCTAGGCCTAAACGACGTGCCATTTGTTGAATGATCCATAAATCTTGTCGTGCATCACCCGGTGGTGGCACTGCTTGCCGACCTATTTGCACTAATCTATCGGTATTGGTAAAGGTCGCTGTTTTTTCAGAATAAGCTGAGGCAGGTAGTACTACATCTGCTAAATAAGCTGTTTCAGTCAAGAAGATATCTTGAACAACTAAATGTTCTAGCTCTGCTAGTGATCGCCGTGCATGATTGGCATCGGGATCAGACATGGCTGGATTTTCACCTTGCACATATAGCCCTGTCAAATCGCCATCATGAATCGCATGCATGATTTCAACCACGGTTAAACCTGGTTTATTATCTAATTTACAGTCCCATAGTGCTTCAAAATAGGCATGTGCTTCCTCATCATCAACACGTTGATAATCGGGGAACACCATGGGGATCAAGCCCATATCTGATGCGCCCTGCACATTATTTTGACCGCGTAATGGATGCAGACCTGTACCCGGTCGACCAATTTGCCCCGTCATTAAGGCCAATGAAATCAAACAACGCGCATTATCGGTACCATGAACATGCTGGGATATACCCATGCCCCATAAAATCATTGATGCTTTTGATGTGGCATATAATCGAGCTACTTCTTTCAATGTTTCAGCGGGCACACCGCAGATGGGTGACATTGTTTCGGGTGAATAGGATTTTAAATGTTCTTTCATTGCTTCAAAACCTTCTGTTCTTTCAGCAATGAATTTTGGATCCGTTAACTCTTCCTCAATAATAGTGTGCATAATTGCATTCAACATCGGTACATCACTGCCCGGTTTAAAAGCAACATGATGGGTAGCTTGGCGCGATAATTCTGTTGAACGCGGATCCATCAAAATCAATTTTGTACCATTTTTACGCATGGTGTTTTTCATCCATGTCGCACCCACGGGATGATTTACGGTTGGATTAGAGCCAATAATAATAAGCACTTCTGCTTTTTCAACATCAGACACGGGGTTTGATACCGAACCTGAACCTAAACATTCTAACAATGCCACTACTGATGAGGCATGACAAAGCCGAGTGCAGTGATCGACATTATTAGTTTTAAAGCCGGTACGAATTAATTTTTGGAATAAATAGGCTTCTTCATTACTACCTTTGGCACTGCCAAAGCCTGCTAAGGCATTGGGGCCTTTTTGATCGCGAATTTTACTAAAGCCACCTGCTGCAAAATCAAGCGCTTCATCCCACGTTGCTTCACGGAAAATCTTATTGATATCATTAGGATCCATGGAGAAATCACCGGATTTAGGTGCATCATCTCTACGGATAAGTGGTTTTGTTAAACGGTGTGGATGGTGGACATAATCAAAGCCATAACGCCCTTTTACACATAAGCGACCGTGATTTGCTGGGCCATCACGACCTTCCACATAAATAATCTTATCGTCTTTCACTGCATAGGTCATTTGGCAACCGACACCACAGAATGGGCAACCTGAATCTACTTTTCGGTCTGGTTCGACCATACCGACATCATCAGTCGGCATTAACGCACCCGTCGGACAAGCTTCAACACATTCACCACAACCTACACAGGTACTTTCACCCATCGGATCATCTAAATCAAACACAATCTGCGTATGCGTTCCGCGCATTGCCAAGCCAATCACATCATTATTTTG
>CAYTAM010000163.1:2438-4082 GCA_964435685.1 uncultured Methylophaga sp.
GTTTCACCATTAAAGTTGAAACTGATCGGTGCTGCTAATTGTTCTGGATTAATCGCCATTATTTCGCCCCCACTTTTGTTAGCTCATCAGGGAAGTATTTCATCACACTGCGCACGGGATTTGGCGCTGCTTGACCTAGACCGCAGATCGAAGAATCAATCATCACTTCTGATAATTCTTCGAGCAGATCTTCATCCCACTCAGGCTCAGCCATTAAGGTCACAGCTTTTGCTGTTCCCACTCGGCAAGGCGTGCATTGACCACATGATTCTTCTTCAAAGAATTTCATTGCGTTTACTGCTAAATCACGCGCTTTATCCTGTTCAGAAAATACTACAATCGCCGCACTACCAATAAAACAACCGTATTCATTTAGTGTGTCAAAATCTAATGGAATATTGCCCATTGATGCAGGTAATATTCCACCTGAAGCACCGCCTGGGAAATAACCATAAAATTGATGACCCTCGGTCATGCCGCCACAATATTCTTCGATCAATTCAAGCATGGTAATGCCCGCATCAGCCAAGTGTACGCCTGGTTTATTAACACGACCACTGACAGAAAATGAACGTAATCCTACCCGCCCATTACGGCCATGGTCAGTCAAAAAGCTAGCGCCGTTTTCAAGAATATCGCGTACCCAATAGACTGATTCCATATTGTGCTCTAAAGTAGGCCTACCAAACAAGCCAACCTGAGCTACAAACGGAGGACGTAAACGCGGCATGCCACGTTTACCTTCGATCGATTCAATCATCGCCGATTCTTCACCACAAATATAGGCGCCTGCACCACGGCGAAGGTGAATAATGGGCATATCTTCCACCGGTGGATCAGCAACTAATTTTGCCACTTCTGTTTCAAGTACCTGCCGAATGGCTGCATATTCATCACGCAGATAAATATAAATTTCATCGATTTCTGTAGCCCAAGCGCCAATCAACATGCCTTCTAAGAAACGGTGTGGATCACGCTCTAAATAATATTTATCTTTTAATGTGCCGGGTTCACCTTCATCAATATTGACCGCCATTAATTTTGGTTTAGGCTGATCGCGTACAATACGCCATTTACGCCCCGCAGGAAAACCAGCACCACCTAAACCTCGCAGACCAGAATCATCCATGGTATCTAGTACTTTTTCAATTTTATAGCTACCATTTCTACACAGGCGATAGGTACTATAACCACCGCTTTCTAAATAGTCTTCATATTCAATGGGGTTTAATGATTCAGGTTCGATATCATTATTATTAACCGCAGTTGCTACGCTATCAACATCAGCTTCTTCAATAGGGTTCATTCCCACCACCGCTACTGGCGCTTTTTCACAACGACCCACACAGGGAACACGTTGCACACGTACATCATTACCCAAGGTATTTTCGAGTATTCCAATGAGATCATCTGCACCTTTCATACCGCAGGTTAATGATTCACAGACGCGCACTGTCAACTCTGATGGTGGCGTATCACCTTCTTTCACCACATCAAAATGATGGTAAAAAGTAGCAACCTCATAGACTTCAGCTTTAGACAGATTCATCTCACGGGCTAATGCGACCAAATGTGCCGCTGACAGATGTTTATACTTATCTTGGATTTTATGGAGATGTTCGATTAATAAATCTTTCTGGCGAG
>CAYTAM010000164.1:0-4081 GCA_964435685.1 uncultured Methylophaga sp.
GGGTATATACCAATTTAACTTGCAAATGCAAATAACAATCATTACTATATAGGTATCAACTAAATTAATGGTGATGGATCTGGTAAATGAAAGAGCCACTTTCCTCTGTATCGGTATTTAACCTATTTTGTGCTTACTAGTATTTAAAAAGCAAATCCACAAAATTGATCTATATCAATGCTAAAACGAATGATAACTACTAGAATTACCCAATAAATATTAATGAAAAGTTTAAAGAGGTCTTTATGAAAAAAATAATCGTTATTGCTAGTTATGTTACTGCGCAATGTTTACTGACACCTATTGTTTTTGCAGAAGGATCCGTTGATTTACCTGATATAACTGTTATCGGAAATAATGATCCTGCTAATCCTAATAGAATTGATTTGCAGCAGACATTATCTAGTGTGCCAGGGGCAACTAATCTTGTAGATTTAAATGATTTATTCACTAGTAAATTAACGTTAAATGACGTGTTAGGCAATGAACCTGGCGTTATCATGCAGGAGTTTTTTGGTGGCAATGATCAGCCTAGATTAAATATTCGTGGATCAGGCATTCAAGATAACCCTGTTAATCGTGGCATTAAGCTACTTTATGATGGCTTATCGGTTAATCAGCCCGATGGCTCTTTTGTTATTGGTTTATTGCCCTCGGAACAAATGCGTTTTATCTCCGTATATCGTGGTGCTAACGCATTGCAATATGGTGGCTCAACATTAGGTGGTGCGATTAATATGACATCACGTACCGCTCTTAATAGCGATAATTTTATCCGATTGCAAGCAGGATCATTTGATACATTCAATGGCAGTTTGGGTGTAGGTGGTGTTTCAGGTAAATGGGATTATTATGTGGGCGCAGGTCATTCAGAATCGGACGGTTTCCGCCATCATAGTGAAGGCGAACGGACTAATCTATCGCTAAATACAGGTTACCGTAATGGTAATATCGAAAATAGAACGTGGTTTAATTACACCAATAATGAATTTGAAATCCCATTTGTTATACAAAAAGATATCGCTAAAGATCATCCTAAAGGGGTGATTGGTGATGGTTATGCCGGCGGTTTTCCACCACCAGCAAGCTTGCCTGCACCTGCGGTAGGCCATCCCGTTTTTGGCTGGAATGCCCGAGGAGGATGGGATGGCATATTCGATGTCTACAAGCGTAAGCCTCACCGAGATACCGAGCAATTTAGATTAGCCAATAAAACTTATATCAGCAACGCTAATACTGACCATGAGATTGGCTTTTATGGTGAATCGCTTGATGACACTTTTACTAATCCACTCAGCCACACAGTAACGGATTCAGAAAATATAGGCTTACATTATTCCATGCTTAATAAAGGTAGTTATCTTACTCAAGATGATCGGTTCCTGCTTTCTATTGCGTTAAATGCGGGTGAAATGCCAACAGAATATTGGGTTAATAACCCTGAAAATGGATCGAAACTGTTCCGTTTTGGTGATTTAGATTTGGATGCCCAAAATCTAGCCGTTGGCTTACAGTACACGGGTGGTATAACTCAAAGAATGCAACTAGTAGCAGGTCTACAGTTACTACATAATAAACGTGATATTGATGGCACCGCATCAACGCCGCCATCACCTGGTAACTTTGACAAAGTAGTTGTCGATATTGATCGTGATTTTTCGTATAGTGCCGCTAACCCTAAACTAGGTTTGATTTTCAAAGCGACTGACTCTATTAATATATTTAGTAATATTAGCCGTAGCATGGAAGCCCCTATCTTTAATCAACTTGTAAACAGAACCGTCAGTCCTTTAATTGTACCTGGAGCAGTGGTTAATCCACCGGCTGTACCGCCTTTTGCTGATGCAGCCATAGGTTCTGGCCTTACTATAAAAGATTTGGACGAACAAACAGCGTGGACTTTTGAAGTCGGCTCACAAGGTGCGTGGCAAAACCTATCATGGAATGCATCGTACTATTATTCAAAAGTAGAAGATGAGTTAATCACATTTAAAGCAGACTTTGCCGTTAATGTTGAAACTCAAAACTATTCTGACAATACTATTCACCAAGGAATAGAGTTAGGGTTAGATGCTATTTTAGCCGAAAGTTTATTTGCCTCAGGCGATAAACTGATAGCAAAATTTGTCTATAATTATAGTGATTTTGAGTTTGATGGTGGTGTTTTTGATGGTAACCAAATTGCAGGGATCCCTGAGCATTTAGGCTATACTGAATTAGCTTATCATATTGGTAAATTTTACATCGCGCCAAATGTAAGATGGCAACCATCTGATACCTACGTTGATCATGCTAATACACTAGAGCAGGATTCTTATGTATTGCTAGGATTAAGAGCCGCTTATCAGCCAACAAAATCACTACGATTCTTTGCGGATCTTAAGAATATTGCAGATAAAGACTATCAAACATCCTATGTTATTCGGGCTGAATCAGCTGAGAACCAACCTACATTCTTAGCAGGTTCTGGTTTTAGTGCGATGGCGGGTATGGAATTTACTTGGCAGTAAACAAGTCATAAAATAAAGAGCTATTCGATAATGAAAAATACCATAATAAAGTTACTATTAATTAGTGTGTGTTATTTAGCAAGCTCCTCAGCGTATGCTGAGGGGAAACTGCCGCTGATTACTTTAGCGGGGCCTTTTGCTGCCGTTTCTAATCCCTTGATCCGCATGGTTGAAACTAATGCACTGGCGGATGTTACTGATGAATTAAAGTTTGAGGTATGGAGAAATCCAGATCAATTACGTGCATTAGCATTAAATGGCACAATAGATTTTATTGCCACGCCCACTAATGTCGCCGCAAATCTTTATAACAGGGGGGCTGATCTACGATTACTTAATGTCTCAGTATGGGGTGTTTTGTGGATGGTATCGCGTGATAATGATCTAGAAACACTGGCGGACTTTAAAGGCAAAGAGATCGCTATGCCCTTTCGGGGAGATATGCCTGATCTTATCTTTTCAGAGTTGGCAGAACAGCAAGGGCTTGATCCGAAAAAAGACTTTAAGATCCGTTATGTTGCCAATCCCCTAGACGCAATGCAATTATTAATTATGCGGCGTGTTGATCATGCTCTATTGGCGGAACCTGCTGTTTCAATGGCGCTACATAAGGCGAAGACCTTCCCCGTAAACGTGATTGCACCGGAACTTTATCGCAGTGTTGATCTCCAAAAAGAGTGGGGGCGATTATTAAATCGCGAAGCAAAGATCCCACAAGCAGGTATGGCTGTTATTAATAAAGATCTTGATGACCATATTATTAATCGATTTATTGAAGAATATGAAAAAGCATTGCTATGGTGTATTGAAAACCCTGACGAAGCAGGAAAAATGGTAGCAGATCGTATTGCTATGCTACTGCCAGAGGCGGTATCAGCATCCATTAAGGTCAGTCAATTCCAGCATGTGTCAGCAATTGAAGCACGTCAGCAATTAGAATATTTTTTTGAATTATTATATAAGCGGACACCCGCAGTGATGGGTGGAAAATTGCCTGATGATGCATTTTATTATCAACAATACAAATAACAATTATTATATTATGATATACTAATATATGTTTTACTATTACCTACTGAAATTAAAATTAAACAAGGAATTTATTATGAAAACTTTACTTACGCTCTCATCTGTTCTTGTGATTGCTTTTTTAAGCACCGCCGCACTAGCAGATTGTGGTAATAAAGAAAAAACAGCAAAACAAAAACCTAATCCTATGATAATGCTAATGGGCAAAACAAGCCCTATGCCAGTATTTATGCCTATAATGGTGAAAAAGAGTGAGCAACTTGGCTTAAGCCAACAGCAGCAAGATGAATTGACCCAATGGCGCAAAGACCATATGGCACCTGCATTAAAACTAGCAAAAGAAATTATTGATGGCGATAAAGCTATTAAGCAAGCTGCACTAGATGATAAGCCAAAAGAAGAAATAGCGGCGATGATCGCATCTGTTTTAGAAAAACGGTCAACAATGGCGAATACCATGCTATTATGCCGTGAAAATAGCAAACGGATCCTAACAGAAAGCCAGTGGGATCAAGTGGTTGTGCTTTACCGTGAGATGCAAG
>CAYTAM010000165.1:0-4042 GCA_964435685.1 uncultured Methylophaga sp.
TTCAGGTTTAACGGCCAGTAATAAAGTTTACGATGCAAATACCTCTGCAACAACCAATGGTAGCGGTGTCACCTTCACCGGTTTAATCGCTGGCGACACCTTAACGTTAGCATCCCTATCCGGTTTGTTTGCCGATAAAAATGTCGGTGTCGGTAAAACAGTGAGCTTAACCTCAACGTATGGCGGTGTCGATCTCGCAAACTATTCATTTACCGATCAAACTTCAACCACCGCTAATATTACGCCTAAAGGTGTGGTGGTTTCAGGTTTAACGGCTAGCAATAAAGTCTATGATCAAAATACCTCAGCCACAACCGATAGCAGTGGCGTCACTTTTACCGGTTTAATCAGCGGCGACACCTTAACCTTGGCATCCCTATCCGGTCTGTTTGCCGATAAAAATGTCGGGACTGGTAAAACTGTTACCTTAAACCCAAATTATGGTGGAGCTGACTTAGCAAACTATTCAATTACTGATCAAGCCAGCACTACGGCTAATATTACTCAAAAAGCCGTCACTGTATCAGGTTTAACGGCATCGAATAAAGTTTACGATGGTACAACTATTAATTCCATAGATACTGCCTCTGTTATCTTCTCTGGACTCGTTGTCGGTGATATCGTATCTATTACTTCTTCTGGAACGTTTGTTGACAAACAAGTCGGCAATGCTAAAATCGTTGCATTAACCTCAAGCTATGGCGGTGCTGATGTCGCTAATTATTCATTTACCGACCAAGCTTCATCTGTAGCTAATATTACCGCTAGAACCCTTACCATTTCTGGCATTGTAGCTGAAAACAAGATCTATGACGGCTCAACACTCGCCAGCATTAATATTAGTAGTGTTCTTTTCGGTGGCAAGGTTGTAGGTGATATAGTATCAATTGCATCTACAGGCACATTTGATAATGCACATATAGGTATTGACAAAACGGTTAGTCTAAATAATATTTATGGTGGTGCTGACTTTGCTAACTATTCTGTAATTGATCAGCTAACAACATTGGCTGATATCACTGCCCAAGCTGCTGTTATAGACACACATATTCCTCCTTTATTACTTCGTCCCCCCAATACCCCTCATTTATCTACTGATAGCGCAGATATGGATTATTTTTACCGTCTTATTGTTCCATTTCCATTACATGGGTTACCTCTTTTTTCAGAGGAAACGGAAGATTTTCTAAGTGGCACCACTCATTGTATAGCCTCTTTATTTCAGTGTAATCACCAACAACAGTACCTTGTTGTAACTGATTCTGCCTCATATATATACTCTTAAGAAAGGGTTCGCAATTTATACAAATTATTTGATGAAGAAAAAATATTTTTATCTTGGATTTAACAAAGGTATAATATCTCAAATGTTACGATAACATCACTGGAGAAAAACATGAGCGAAAACGTCACCAATGTGACCGATGGCGATTTTGAAAGCCAAGTATTACAGTCTGACTTGCCTGTATTAGTTGATTACTGGGCTGAATGGTGTGGCCCTTGTAAAATGATTGCCCCTATTCTAGAAGAAATTGGCGCGGAATACGCTGGCAAACTAAATATCTGCAAACTGAATATTGATGAAAACTCAGAAACACCACCTCGCTATGGTATTCGCGGCATCCCAACGCTTATGCTTTTTAAAGATGGTGAAGTTGAGGCAACTAAAGTCGGCGCTTTAACAAAATCTCAGTTAACGGCATTTTTAGATAGCAACCTATAAAACCCGTTAAGATTTCCGCGTGGAAGTCTTGTATACAGGAAGTGTCTGAACACTGAATATGCTAGGCGTATTCAGTGTTTTTCTGTTTCTAACTACCCAATAAGCTTAAATTTATATGGATGTTTCAGAACTACTTGATGGTTTAAATAAACCACAACGCGAAGCCGTTGCGGCGCCACTCGGTCACGCTCGTATTTTAGCGGGTGCGGGTAGTGGCAAAACCCGTGTTTTGGTACATCGAATCGCTTGGCTCATTCAAGCCGAGAATTTATCGCCTGCGAATATTCTAGCGGTAACCTTCACCAATAAAGCTGCTAAAGAGATGCGCGGCAAAATTGAAGATGTGCTGGGCTTCCCTGTGGGTGGTATGTGGGTGGGTACATTCCACGGTTTAGCACATCGTTTATTGCGGGCTCATTGGAAAGAGGCGAATTTACCGCAAAGTTTTCAGATCTTAGATAGTGATGATCAACTGCGCATGCTGAAACGCATTATTCGTGGCATGGGATTAGATGAGGCGCAATGGCCACCTAAACAAGCACAATGGTATATCAACGCCCAAAAAGATGAAGGGCTACGTGCCAAGCATATTCAGGCAGGCAACGATCCTTATTCACAAAAGATATTGGCTATTTATCAGGAGTACGAAGATGCCTGCCAACGTGCTGGTGTGATTGATTTTGGTGAGATTTTATTGCGTAGCCATGAATTATGGCTCAAGCGACCCGATATTCTCGCCAACTATCAACAGCGCTTTCAACAAATTTTAGTCGATGAATTCCAAGACACTAATGCTATTCAATATGCTTGGTTACGTTTGCTTGCGGGTGACACAGGTCATTTATTTATCGTCGGTGATGATGATCAATCTATTTATGGCTGGCGCGGTGCAAAAATTGAGAATATCCAAAAATTCCATCAAGATTATGCCGATGCTAGCTCTATTCGACTAGAACAAAATTATCGCTCAACAGGTAACATTCTGGCCGGAGCAAATGCGGTAATTGCTAATAACAGTGATCGTTTGGGTAAAGAGCTGTGGACAGATGATGACGATGGTAAACTGATCCAACTTTATAATGCCTATAACGAACGTGATGAAGCCGGCTATTTAGTCGAGCAAGTGAAAACCGCCGTTGCCGATGGCAAAAAACGTGCTGATCATGCTGTGCTATATCGTTCTAACGCTCAATCCCGCGTGATTGAAGAAGCCTTGATGCAAGCTAATATGCCCTATCGTGTTTATGGTGGTCTACGCTTTTTTGATCGCGCTGAAATTAAAGATGTACTTTCATATATGCGACTTATTGCTAATCGTAATGATGATGCCGCATTTGAACGGGTGGTGAATACACCCACCCGCGGTATTGGTGCGTCGACACTTACTCAATTGCGTCAATATGCTCGAGAACAAAACCAAACCATGTGGCAAGCTACGGTTGAATTATTAGCGACCCAATTTTTCACTGCTCGTGCTGGCAATGCCCTCACTGGATTTTTAACGTTAATTGATTCCTTAACACCTGAAGATGACACAATACCTTTGTATGAACTCACTACATTGGTAATCGATGAAAGTGGTTTGCGTACCCATTTTGAAAAAGACAAAACAGAAAAAGGTCAGGGGCGTATCGAGAATTTAGATGAATTAGTCAGTGCCACCCGCATGTTTGAACGACCAGAAGATGAAGACACTGCCGATATGCCTTTACTGAATGCCTTTTTATCACATGCGGCATTAGAAGCCGGTGAAAATCAGGCCGATCAATGGGAAGATTGCGTGCAACTAATGACTTTGCATTCTGCTAAAGGTTTAGAATTCCCCGTTGTGTTTATGGTGGGAATGGAGGAAGGTTTATTCCCCGGTCAAAAAAGCAGTGACGATCCTAGTCGCTTAGCAGAAGAACGCCGCCTTTGTTATGTGGGTATGACGCGCGCTCGCACAACACTTTATCTAATGCATACCGAGTCGCGATTTTTATACGGCCAAGAAATGTCACCTAGCCCGTCTCGTTTTTTACGTGAGATCCCAACAGAACGAGTAGAACAAATTCGAGCTAGACAAAATACCATTAGCAGTGGCAATTCAACGTTTTCAGCGCCCAAACATACTGCCGCAATTAATGAAACCGGCTTTAACCCCGGTCAACAAGTGCATCACCATAAATTTGGTGCTGGCACCGTTATCGACACTGAAGGCGCGGGCAAAAGTACCCGTGTTCAAGTCAATTTTAAACATGCAGGTAGCAAATGGTTAGTGACGTCTTATGCTAAGCTAGAGAAAGTATATACCCAAACAACTTGGAAATAGATGATTCA
>CAYTAM010000166.1:0-3991 GCA_964435685.1 uncultured Methylophaga sp.
AGCAATGCAGGAGCAGTTGCCTAGGAGCAATTTCTTGTTATCTCCACGGATGGAGTGTATGCAAGAAATGCATCGTTACAGGGATGTAACTTAGTAGAGCAACGCAGGAGCAATTTCCGAGGAGCGATTTCTTGTCTATTGCTACGAACTTCGTGGAAAATATCGGCGCTTTTAGCATGCCTAAAATAATTGGACTTGTTCAGATACAAGAGCTTCCTTAAGTAATTATTAAGAAAACTTACGATTTAGTCAGCATTAGATCCTTTATCAAAAAACTCTTTTAGTGTTTTTGCCAGTTCTTTGGGTTGAAATTTAGGCACATAAGCATCCGCCCCGACATTTTTGCCCATACTCATATTAGCGGCAGCGGTTAATGATGAGTGCATGATTACAGGCAATTTTTGTAGGCGCGGATCAGCCTTGATTTTCTGCGTTAACACATAACCATCCATTTCTGGCATCTCCACATCTGTCAATACTAATTCAATTTCACTGGTAATATCTTGACCTTTTTCTTCACATTTATTGGCTATGTTATTAAGCATTTTCCAAGCTTCAGCGCCATTTGCTGTACTTCTATACTCAACACCTAAATGTTGCAGTGTTTTGGTGATCTGGGTACGGGCAATTTTGGAATCATCAGCAAACAAAATAGAATGTGACCCCTCTAACTTATTAATCCCTTCAAAAAGTGTCTCTTCATCATAAAAACCACCAGCATCCGCTAAGACCTTCTCAACATCCATAATCATCACTAAGCGTTTATCTGCTAGCTCAGACACTGCGGTGACTAGACCACCCAAGCGTTTTGATAAAAGTGGTGGTGGCGCTTTCACTTGCTCCCAGTTAAGTCGCTGAATAGTATCAACCGAGTTCACTAAAAAACCCTGCACATGGGTATTATATTCGGTAATCATTAAAATATTGGGTTCATCATTTGATGTTAAATTACAGAATTTCTGTAAATTGATAATCGGTACCATATCGTCACGTAGACTCACAAAGCCTTCTACCCCATCTGGCATTTCTGGCGCACTGGTTATTTCAGGAATATTCAACACTTCTCGTACTTTAAACACGTTAATACCAAAAACTTCATCTCGTCCTGTTTCATCATTTGTTCCTAAACTAAACAATAATACTTCAAGGTGATTAGTGCCTGCCAGCTTTGTACGTTCATCAATAGTATCAATAAGTGTAGCCATGGTAACCTTCTCTATAGTTCGATTAAAATAGTAATTCTTGCCACTTTATCGGCAATAACTGCCTTTTCTGTTGCAATTAAAGTAATAAATATGCCATTCCCACAAAAGACAAGAACTATCAAGCAAAAAGTACGCCGTTTTCTGCTGATCATATTGAGTCACCCAATCTTTTTGTATCTAATTCTACTAAATCCTATAGAATAGTGACTTAAATATCCTTACAAAGACATTGAATAGCTATGGCTAAAGACAAGTCTCACGATCCTTACGCTAAACGCGAGTCGGAAAAATATGAAAACCCTATTCCTAGCCGTGAATTTATTTTAGAGATCCTCAAACAAAATAACCGCCCTTTATCACGGCGCAGTATTAGCAAGCTACTTGCTATTAAAGGTGAAGAGAAAACTGAAGCACTGCGCCGTCGCCTGAGGGCAATGGAACGCGATGGTCAGTTATTACGTAATCGTAAAAATGCCTATGGTATTATCTCGAAAATGAACCTGATCACGGGCCGGGTGATGGGGCATGCTGATGGTTATGGCTTTCTTATTCCTGATGAAGGTGGTGATGATTTATTTTTAAATGACAGAGAGATGCGCGTTGTATTACATGGCGATAAAGCGATTGCCAGAATAACAGGTACGGATCGCCGTGGTCGTAAGGAAGGTGCCATTGTTGAAGTAATACAGCATGGTAACCAACGTATTGTTGGCCGACTTATTGCCGATAGCGGTATGTTTTATCTAATCCCTAACAATCGCCGTATCAGCCAAGACATACTAGTTCCTCCCTCTGCTTTAATGGATGCTAAAGAAGGTCAAATTGTCGAAATAGAAATTACTGAGCATCCTAATAAACATCGCTCACCGTTAGGAAAGGTAGTCAATGTATTGGGCGATCACATGGCACCAGGTATGGAAATTGATATTGCATTACGTGCTTTTGACTTGCCCCATGTATGGCCTATTGATGTTTTAAAACAAGCTGAAGGCTACGGTAAAAACATTCCTGAATCCGTCATTACAGATCGCTTAGATCTACGCGACCTGCCACTTGTCACCATTGACGGTGAAGATGCACGTGATTTTGATGATGCCGTTTATGCTGAAAAATTAACATCTGGCTCATGGAAGCTTTGGGTAGCGATTGCCGATGTCTCCTACTATGTTGAACCGAATAGCGCACTTGATAACGAAGCACATCAACGTGGTACATCAGTATATTTTCCAAGCCAAGTTATTCCTATGTTACCTGAAGTATTATCAAACGGATTATGCTCGCTGAACCCTAAAGTAGATCGTCTCTGTATGGTGTGTGAAATGGTGATCACTCCCATTGGAGAAATTGAGTCTTATCAATTTCATCAAGCCGTAATGAACTCTAAAGCACGGTTAACTTATACTGACGTTGCCGCAATATTAGTCGACAATAACCCAACATTACGCAAACAACACCAAGCAGTTTTGCCTAGTTTAGAAACCATGTATGACTTATTTAAAATCATGCTAACAACACGTGAACAACGTGGTGCCATTGATTTTGCCATGACCGAAACACAATTTATCTTTGATGATAACCGCAAATTGGAAGCGATAACGCCACGTGAGCGTAATGATGCACATCGGTTAATTGAAGAATTTATGGTGGCAGCTAATGTAGCCGCGGCTCGTTTTTTATTGTCTCATCAACTTCCCTCTTTATTTCGTGTTCATGAAACACCTTCCGAAGAAAAATTAGCAGGGCTGCGCGAGTTTTTAGGTGAGCTAGGCTTATCAATTGGTGGCGGTAGTGAACCTACTCCTGCACATTATGCTGCATTACTGAATAATGCCCAACAACGCCCTGATGCACATCTAATACAAACGGTAATGCTCCGCAGCCTGAAACAAGCTGTTTACAGCCCCGACAATGCCGGTCATTTTGGTCTAGCACTTGATGCCTACGCACATTTCACCTCACCTATTCGTCGCTACCCTGACTTATTAGTGCATCGTGCCATTCGTCATATCATTACCAAAAATAAAAAGAGCTGGACTTTATCACATGAAAACATGCTGCAACTAGGCGAGCATTGCTCCATGACATCACGCCGAGCCGACGAAGCAACCCGCGATGTAAGCGATTGGTTGAAATGTGAATTTATGCAAGATCGTGTGGGTGAAGTTCACCATGGCATTATCAGTGGTGTGACTGGCTTTGGATTATTTGTTGAACTAAGTGATATGTATATAGAAGGCTTGATTCATGTCACTTCACTCCAAAATGACTATTACCAGTTTGATGCTGTGGCTCATCGCTTAATGGGAGAAAGAACCCGAAAAACCTACCGTCTTGGCGATAAAGTTCAAGTGAAGGTTGTTCGTGTTAACCTTGATGATAAAAAAATCGATCTGGAACTCGTTTAATCTCAATCTAGTTGACGTTAAAAGCCTTTTATACTTGACCTCAAAAATAAAGGACGTAGAATACACAGCTTAACTTTTACAGATACTTTCTAAAGCCTTAGCTTGTAGCATGTGAAATACAAAGACAATGGTGAGTGTAGCTCAGTTGGTAGAGTCCCGGATTGTGATTCCGGTTGTCGTGGGTTCGAGCCCCATCATTCACCCCACTTCTTCTAAAATTAAATTATTTTTTCCTTGCTAAGCCTCTCCGTCACCCGTATAATTTCCGTTTTTAAACGCCGGTATAGCTCAGTTGGTAGAGCATCTGATTTGTAATCAGAGGGTCGTAGGTTCAAGTCCTATTACCGGCTCCAAATATATCTAAGCCTTAGCTTTTTGTTA
>CAYTAM010000167.1:0-3991 GCA_964435685.1 uncultured Methylophaga sp.
ATAGATAGCTGCTTACGTTACAATAAGCGGCTGTTTTACTTATCGATCCTTTGATTTTGACAAATACACTGCAACAACTTGAGCAACAACTACGCGATGTCATGTTGGCAGACCAATTTCCACTTCGCCGTCGTCTGCAAACTTTACGTAAAAACAAGCATGCAAAGCCAGAACAATTAACGGCATTAGAAAAACAAATTACTAAATCAGTAAAACTACGCGTGCTTAGGCAAAAACAAATCCCCAAACCGATCTTTGATGGTGATCTCCCCGTTATTGATCGCCGCGAAGAAATAGCGAAAGCCATCAGTGACAATCAAGTCATCATTCTCAGTGGTGAAACCGGTTCAGGTAAAACAACGCAATTACCCAAGATCTGTTTAGAATTGGGTCGCGGTGTTGCAGGATTAATTGGTCATACCCAACCACGGCGTATTGCCGCCCGCACCGTTGCCACCCGCATTGCCGAAGAGCTAAAATCTGAATTAGGTGATATTGTTGGCTATAAAGTACGCTTCCATGATCAAGTTAAAGCGGATAAAAGCTACATTAAGCTAATGACTGATGGCATTTTACTCGCCGAAACACAAAATGACCGTTTTCTGAATCAATATGACACCATCATTATTGATGAAGCCCATGAACGCAGTTTAAATATTGATTTTCTACTGGGTTATCTCAAACAATTATTACCCAAACGTCCTGATCTAAAAGTGATTATCACCTCGGCAACTATTGATACCAAACGCTTTTCTAAACATTTTAATGATGCGCCTGTTATTGAGGTGACAGGGCGTACTTATCCTGTTGAAATTCGTTATCGACCACCGGCTGGCGATGACGATGAACAACGTGATTACGATATGATCCGAGGTATTGTTGAAGCCGTTGATGAGCTTTGCCAAGAAGGTCAAGGTGATATATTAGTCTTTTTATCTGGCGAGCGTGATATTCGTGATGTATCTGAAGCCTTACGCAAACACCATCCACCTAATACTGAAATCCTGCCCCTACTCGCTCGTCAATCAGCCGCAGAACAAAATAGAGTATTTAAGACGGGACAACAGCGCAGAATTATTTTAGCGACTAATGTGGCTGAAACCTCACTTACTGTGCCAGGGATTCGTTATGTGATTGATGCTGGCTTCGCTCGTATTAGCCGTTATAGCGTGCGCAACAAAGTGCAACGCCTGCCTATTGAAAAGATCTCACAATCCAGTGCTAATCAGCGATCGGGTCGTTGCGGTCGTGTTGCTGCCGGTATTGCTATTCGTCTTTATGATGAAGAAAACTTTAAAAACCGTCCTGACTTTACTGATCCTGAAGTGTTACGAACTAATCTTGCTTCCGTTATTTTGCAAATGTCATCACTTCGACTAGGCGAGCCTACAAAATTCCCCTTTATTAATCCACCACCACAAAAAATGATTAACGATGGCTTTCGTTTACTTGAAGAAATAGGCGCCGTTAATAAACAACATATGCTTACTGAAATGGGTCATCAAATAGCCAAATTACCGGTTGATCCACGTATTGCTCGTATGGTGATTTCGGCACAAAGACTCAATTGCTTAACTGAAATTTTGATTATTGCCAGTGCCTTAAGTATTCAAGATCCACGTGAACGGCCGATGGATAAACAGCAAGCAGCAGATGAAGCTCATAATAAATATAAAGATGAGCGATCTGACTTTTTAGGCTTTATAAAATTGTGGGAGCTGTACCACGATAACAAAAAACATCTGACTCAAAATAAATTACGCAAATATTGCAAACAACATTTTTTATCCTTTATACGCCTGCGTGAATGGCATGATATTCATCAACAATTACATGTTCAAGTCACCCAAATGGGGCTTAAACCCAATCAGATCCCTGCTGACTACCGTGAGATCCACCAAGCACTACTGTCAGGTTTACTCAGCAATATCGCTGTTAAAAGTGATAAAACAGAATACAGTGGCACCCGTAATCTTAAACTCAAAATATTCCCCGGATCAGCCTTACATAAGAAAGGTCCTAAATGGATCATGGCGGCAGAATTAGTTGAAACGGGACGTTTATATGCGCGCATAGTCGCTAAAATTGAGCCTGAATGGATAGAGCCTGTAGCGGGCGATTTGGTTCGCAGACAATACGCTGATCCACACTGGGAGAAAAAGCCAGCTCAAGTTGTCGCCTTTGAACAGGTGTCTTTATATGGCCTGCCCATCGTGGCGCGTCGCCGCATCCATTTTAGTGCTGTTGATGCTGTTATGTCACATGAGATCTTTATTCGTGATGCCTTGGTGCAAGGTGATTGGCACTGCCGCGCTCCGTTCTTTCAGCATAATCTAAATTTAATCAAAAGCATTGAGCAATTAGAACAAAAATCACGCCGCCGTGATGTTTTGGTTGATGATGAAGTGCTGTTTCAATTTTACAAACAACGTATTCCTGATCATATTGTTAATGGCGCAGGCTTTGAAAAATGGCGTAAAAAAGCCGAACAACAACACGCTCAGTTATTATTTCTAAATCGTGATGATTTAATGCAACATCAGGCTGAACATGTGACCGATGATGCTTTCCCCGATCAAATGTTGGTTAATCTTGTTCCGCTGAGTTTAGAATATCATTTTGAACCGGGTAAAGTGCACGACGGTATTACCCAAACCATCCCTTTATCACTGCTCAACCAAACTAATGCTGAACGCTATGAGTGGTTAGTGCCCGGTTTATTGCGTGATAAAGTAATTTTTCTAATTAAGAGCTTGCCGAAATCGCAACGCCGTCATTTTATTCCTGTTCCTACACATGCTGATAATAGTTTAAAAAACATGTCCGCTGAGTCAGGAGCGCTCTTACCCGCTTTAAGCGAACAGCTACGCAAACATACCGGTATTAAAATAGCCATATCTGACTGGAAAACAGCAGAATTACCTAATTATCTACAAATGAATTTTCGGCTGGTTGATGATGAGGGCAAGCAACTAGATGAAAGTAGAGATTTAGTAGCCTTGCAACAAAAATGGGCAAAACAGGCTGCTGCTAGTTTCAGACAATTGCCAGACAGTGATTTTGAACAACAAGGTCTAACATCTTGGTCATTTGAAGAGTTGCCCGAAAGCATCACCTTGCAACAAAATGGGCTTGAAATGACCGCTTATCCAGCGCTGGTAGACAGGGCTGTTCATGTTGATCTGACACTGATGGATACAGGTGAACAAGCCATGAACTTTACTGCCAAAGGTTTACGGCGCTTATTTATGTTAGATCAGGCAGACTCTGTTAAATATTTACAAAAACATCTTCCCAATATTAAAACCATGTGCATGCACTATGCTAATGTGTCGCCCTCGCCTTTTGATGATGAACAACAAGATAATAATCTAACGCCTTGTGAACAGCTTAAAACAGATTTAATCCATGTCGCCTTTGATCGCTGCTTTTTATTAGACCAAGAGGCGATTACCAGTAAACAAGATTTTGAACAACGCTTAGCAGATAAACGCAGCGAATTAATCAACATCGCCAGCGAACTTGCCAAACAAATCGCTAAACCTTTAGCTGAATACCATGCCATTGCCAAGCGCCTATCTGACAAAATGCCCTTAACTGCAATTGATGCAATCAAAGAAATTGGTCAGCAGTTAAACCATCTTTTATATCAAGGTTTTGTTCATTATACCCCCGATAGCGTGTTAAAACGCTTGCCGCTTTATTTTAAAGCTATTGGGCAACGCCTCGATAAACTGGCTGATAACCCCACACGCGACAAACAATGGATGGCAGAGGTTGCGCCTTATTGGCAACGCTATTTAGAGCATATTAATACACATTCAACAACAGAGTTTGAACACTACCGTTGGATGGTAGAAGAATTTCGTATATCGATCTATGCACAAGGCATTAAAACAGCTTATCCCATTTCGGCTAAACGCCTAGAAAAGCAATGGTCACTGTGCTGAGTTTCAAAGCTAAAGAAATCAGTTGAACTATAGCAATTACA
>CAYTAM010000168.1:0-2683 GCA_964435685.1 uncultured Methylophaga sp.
CCTTTATGTCCATGGATGGAGTGTATGCAATAAATGCAGGAGCAATTTATTGTGCCAAACATTGCAACGAAGTGCTGGTTTTCTAGCTTTTGGTCTGTTGTTACAGATTGAATGATTACGGGTATATCTCCACGGATGGAGTGTATGCAAGAAATGCATCGTTACATGGATGTAACTTAGTAGAGCAACGCAGGAGCAGTTGCCGAGGAGCGATTTCTTGTTATGTCCATGGACGGACTGTATGCAGAAAATGCAGGAGCAGTTTTCTGTCTATTGCTGCGATCTTCGTGGAAAATATCGGCGCTTTTAGCAAGTCTAAAATAATTGGACTTGATCAGAGCCTCCCTAAGGAGGCTCTTGTATCTGAACAGACTAACGGTCGTACATTTTATCAATATCAGTTTGATGGTGTTCAATGACTTTAGATCGTTTTATCTTCATCGTCGGTGTCATTAAGGCATTGTCTACGGTCCATGCATCTAAGCTTAAGCTAACCCGGCGAATTCGTGCATAGGCAGGGAAGTTATGTAATAGCTCGCGTAAGCGTTTTATAATATCACTATGAAGAGCTTTATTATCGAGGCTAGCATGATCAAAACCATCTAAACCATGCTCTTTTGCTAAAGCAAACCAAAGATCAGAATTAAGCACTAATAAAGCAGCTAAATAAGATTCACCTTCACCGAGGATTAATGCTTGCTCGAAAATAGGATCCATTATGATGGCTGATTCGATGTCACCAGGCGGCACTTTTTCGCCATTGCTAAGCACCAAAATATCTTTAATTCGACCTATAATATGAATATGGCCTTGATCATCAATACGTGCTTGATCGCCGGTATGTAACCAGCCTTGCGCATCAATGGTTTGCGATGTTGCTTTATGATTATTCCAGTAACCGAGCATATTGCCAGGGCCACGTACTAATAATTCATCATTATTACCAATCATCACTGCAACACCGGGAAGAGGACGGCCTACACTGGCTGGAATATTGCTATCAAGTGAGTTAACACTAATAACAGGGCTGGTTTCAGTAAGACCATAACCTTGTAATAAACACATATCTAAACCAATAAAAAGTTTAGCAACTTGCTCAGGCAAGGCGGCGCCACCACTGACAATAACCCGCATATTGCCCCCAAAACGCGCTTTGACTTTTGACGCTACTAATTTATCAAAAATAGGCCATAATAAAAAACTGGGTCGCCACCGCCCTCGATCTTGTTGGTATTCAAACCGTAACCAGCCCAATATAGATGTTAGTTTAAATAACGTTTTGGCAATAACAGACTTGCCAGCTAATTGCCCGTGTAAGCGAGCATAAATTCGCTCAAAAATTCGTGGTACAGCGATCATGATGCTCGGTTTTACGCTGAGCATATCATCAGCAAGTTGAGGAATGCCACGTGCGTAGGCTACTTTAGCACCAGCCATCATTGGTAAATAATAGCCCGCAGTGCGCTCTAAGGTATGGGAAAGCGGCAGAAATGATAGAAAAATATCATCGGGCAATACTGCCATAAACTGTAATGATCCCGCAGCTACAGACAGCATGTTGTGATGGCTTAGCATTACGCCTTTAGGCCGTCCAGTGGTACCAGAGGTATAGATAATAGAGGCTAGCTGGTGGGGGTCGCTATCCCAATCACGGATGATCCCCCCATTTTCTGGTAACCATTGCTTTGAGTATACAGTGGGCTCTTCTAATTCAGTGTCATCATTATTATTAATAATGACCCGTTTTAGATTATGTTCTTCGCTTATAGAGGGCGCTAATCGCTTCCACTGTGCTACAGACTGTAGAAGCAGTAATTTAATGTCAGCATCATGTAAGATATAAGCAATATTATCAGGGCGATCATCAGGGTAGAGTGGAACTACAATAAGCCCCAACCCCATCGCTGCTTGGTCAAAAAACACCCATTCTTTGCAGTTTTTCAGGTTAATGGCAACACGATCACCGGGCTCAAGACTTTCTTTTTCCAAAGCATCTTGCCAACGTGCAACCTGTGTGGCCGCTTCTTCCCAAGTGATATCATGCCAAGACTTATCTTCGGTACTGTAGCTATGGTAAGCCGCATGATGTGGGCTACGCTTTAGTCGTTGACGAAATAAGCCATATAATGTGCCAGCTTGTTCCACAGGGATTATATCAGTAGGTATGTTAGACATTAGGTTTCACCTTTAGTTTTTAGAGAAATAACCAACGCATTTGTACACCCAAAATATCTACGCTGGCATCGTAATCGCCTGATAAGATATAGCCCTGATTGGTGTGATCATTGATACTAGGATCACTGACAAAAATATGGGTGTAGGCCGCATCAATTGTAATGTGGTCAGAATATTTATAACTGGTGCCGATAGCTAGCCATTTACGATCTTCGCCTGGAATACGCGGTGTTCTATATTGGTCTGAAATGGGGCTTTCATCATAAGCAATACCACCACGGAATGTCCATATGTCATTATGTTCATAGCTTAAACCTATGCCATAACGCATATTGTTACCCCATTTTTCTTCTTTTACGCTATTAAGCTTATTGCTTGGATCGGGTGAGGATATCGCCAATTCTTTAAACCGCTCCCAGCGCGTCCACGATACATCACCTAAAACAGCCCATTTATCATTAATTTGATAATGAATGGCAAAAGAAGCAGATTCAGGTAAGTCAACATC
>CAYTAM010000168.1:2783-3983 GCA_964435685.1 uncultured Methylophaga sp.
CAACATCATCATTTAAGCGATGCGCATAATAAAGGTTTGGCACGATAGCAAGACTACCCGCATCGCCTTCACCCCCTGTTAATGCTCCTCCTCCTAAACCTGCTGGAAGGCGGGAACCCTCATTATTAAACTCACTTTTAGGCAGAATAAAATTCAGCCCTTGTGCAACTTGAGAATGTGTTAAATAGCTAAGCCCCGCAGGGTTAAAAAAGATAGTGCTGGCATCTTCAGCTACTGCCGCACTTCCAGCAAAAGCATGACCTAAGCCAGTAATACTTTGTTCCATTATGGCAAAGCCGGCACCATAACTCATGGTGCTCATTGCTGAAGCTATCAGTAAGCTACTTATTTTTAATGTTTTATGTTGCACCATAGCATTAATCCTTTGTCATGTATGTTATGCAAAACGAAACTTATCGTATACACGCTAAGGGTGCAACAATTATTTACGTTTGAATAATAAATCCCACACACCATGATCTAATTCTTGACCTCGTTGTTCAAACTTAGTCAAGGGTCGGTAATCTGGTCTATCTATATATGTGGCATCCTTAGAGCAGTTTTCAAAGTGATTGTTATTTGATAGATCAACCAACATTTTCTCGGCATAATGCTGCCAATCTGTTGCCATATGTAAGTGACCTGCTGGCCTGATTTTTGCTGCCAGTAAGTTAACAAATGCGGGTTGAATAATACGGCGTTTATGGTGACGTTTTTTATGCCAAGGATCAGGAAAGTAGAGTTGCACACGATCTAGGGTGTTATCTTCGATACGATATTTTAGTAACTCAACCGCATCCGTACAGGCTATTCGTACATTAGATAAACCCTGTTTAACTATTGCCTTTAGTAGTTGCCCAAGCCCTGGGCGATGAACTTCAACACCAAGAAAATCCTGTTCTGGCTGATTGATAGCCATTTGGATCAATGATACGCCATTACCAAAACCGATTTCTAATACCTTGGCGGCATCTCGACCAAATAGTTCATTTAAATCAATTAATGCGTCACCGTCATCAACGGCAAACTGTGACCAGTGATCATCAATTGCACGCTGTTGCCCTAGGGTTAAACGACCTTCTCGGCGGACAAAGCTGCGGACTGTGCGGAGCGTTTTTTTTTCAATCATAAATTATTAAGGTTTTCATATGGAATTTGCTTAGATCATACATTATTAAGACCTAAAACATTACCTGATTA